>JAJAZB010000019.1 GCA_026785975.1 Cytophagaceae bacterium
CTGAAACAAGTTCAGCATGACGATTCTCAACGTCTAAACCATCGGTTCCTGCTGGCTCAAACAGTGAAAACTGCCCTGCCCCCAGATAATTTCATCGGCCAACAGCGGGATGATGTTGCGGTGGGGAAAGGCCTGTTGGAGAATGTCGACCGCCTGCTCGTCGTGGGGATTATTGAAGATGGGCACGATAACGCCCGCGTTGCAAATCAGGAAGTTGGCGTAGCTGCCTGGCGTGCGGAAGCCGTCGATAATTACGGCCTTGGGCATCGGCAACTCGATTACGTTCAGGGGTTTGCCGTTTAGCAAACGCATTTGTTTCAGCAACCGGAGGTTGGTTTGCAACGGTTGATAGTTTTCATCGTTGGGGTCGGTTTCCACGCAGGCCACCACGGTATCTTCGCTCACAAACCGGGTGGTGTCGTCGATGTGCCCGTCGGTGTCGTCGCCCACGATGCCGCCTTCCACCCACAGTACCTGCTCCACACCGTAATAATCGCAGGGGGACTGCTCAATCTCAGCCTGTGAAAGTTGCGGGTTGCGGTTGGGGTTGAGCAAACACGACTTGCTGGTCAGTATCGTTCCGGCCCCGTTAAATTCAACCGCCCCGCCTTCCATAACAATTTCAGCAGTATCCACTGTGGGCGTCACGTAGGGTAGCCCCAGGTACCCGGCGATACGCACGGGCAATTGGTCGTCGTCGCCGTAGGGCGGATACTTGCCGCCCCAGGCGTTGTACCTCCAGTTGACAATTATCTTTTGCCCCGCCGCCGGGTTGATGAGAAACGCCGGGCCGTGGTCGCGGCACCAGGCGTCGTTGGTGGGATTGACGAGGATCCGAATCTGGGCCAGGTCCACGCCCGCCTCGCCGAGCCAGCGGAGAATGTCGGCTTTCAACGAATCGTCGTTGGCGTTGATGCACACCCGCTCGCCCTGGCTGATGGCTTTGATAAACTGAATGTATTGCGGGCGCATTCGGGCCAGTTTGTCGCCCGGCCAGGAGTGGTCGTTGTGCGGAAAGGTGAGCCAGGTGGCGGTATGCGGGTGCCACTCGGGCGGAAAGTAGAAACCTTGCTGTTTGGGATTCATAGGTAACGCGTGTACCGCGGATTGCCTAATCCGCGGTAATAAACGCTCATCAGGCCGTAAAGATACGGGCAATCCGCCCAAAGGCACCGCCGCCCTTCGGCCCGTGAATACTTGCGGATTTACTGCCCGGCAAGTTCTATTTTTGCAAAATCCTATTCACCAAATCACCTATGAAAATTTCCCGTTTCCTCCTCGTTAGTTTCCTGCTAATCCAATCGGCGTGTTCAGACAAAACCTCTACGTCCAACACCGGCCTGACGGGTACCGTCTGGCAGTTTGACCACGCCACGGGCCTGACGACCGTGGCCCTGACGCCCGCGACGAGCATCGAAACGACGACGCAGTACATTGAAACCGCCGATCAGGCCCCGTTCAAGAATCAAAAATTGATCTTTTACGACGCCAGTAATTTTGGGGGTCTTGTGCCGCTTTCGCTGCATGGCCCCGTCGCCGCAACTGGTACCTACACCCAGAAAGGCGATCAATTGCAGTTTACGTTCAACTTCAGAGGGTATCACGCCACGCCCGGTTCAACGCAGGGGTTGACGCCCGATTCGGGCAAAACGGCGGCTTACCTGAGAATCGTTCGTCAAAGCGACGACGAACTTGTTCTTCTTCAGGATGTTGAGTCGCTGGGAGCCATGGAAGATATCAATCAGAAAGACCCGGACAAGCGCGCGCTTTACGCCAAATCAACGGCGACGTATTACTTCAAGCGAGTGGAGTGACTCGTTCTAAAACAAGTTGACCGGGTCATGTGAACCGGTCAACTTGTTTTAGAACGAGTCCTATTTTCTATCTGCCTTACTGGGGGCCTCGTCCGCGCCGACGACCTGAGTTTGATTCCTGCTGGGGTTGTTGCTGGCTGGGCAGTTCCTGAGCACGCTGCTCGATGTGTTCCCGCCCGCCCCGCGTTCTCGGTTGGGGTGCCTCGGCCGGGCGCTGAGGTGATTGGCTTGACGAAGAAGGCCGTTCGACATTGTCGTTTCGCTGTGCCTGATCGGGCCGTTGTCCGATTCTTTCCTGGGGCGCATCGGCTCGTTGCGGAGTACCGGGCCGGGCGTACTCACTGCGCGAACGCCCCGTTGAGAAACCACCTTCGGGCGCATTGCCGGGCCGGGAATTGCCATTTGGCGCGTAAACGTCGCCGGTATTCTCGCGGGGGGTAGCGGCTCGTTCACTCCGGGTGGGCCGGTCCTGACCCAACCCGGAGCGCTCCGAAGCATCACGGGTCGGACGGTCGCCCACCGTGGGGTTATTCTCGTTGTACCGCGATTGGCTTCTTCCCGAAGGAGTAGTACTGCCCGAATTACGCTGGGAATAGGCCGTGCCCGGTCGGGTGGGGCGTTCGGTATTGCGCCAGTTGCCGGAGACTTCAGGACGGTAAAACCGCACAGAGCCATCCCGTACCTGCGACCGACCGGGCCGGTCGAGGTTGTCGATCCGGTACACGGGAACACGCTGGCGGGTCACGTACTCAATCTCGTTGCGCCGGGGGCCGTACACGTACGCCCGGTTGTTGGTGCGGTAATAATTGTTGATAATCGTGGTGTTTTGGTAAATATTCACCACGCGGTTCCGGGGTACGCAGTAGCTGTACAGGCGCGGGCTGGTGATGTACACCTGCGGCACAAAAACCCAGTAGCGGCTCGGAATATTGACGTTGATGTTAGTATTAATGCCCGGCCCCAGCGGAGCCCAACCGTAATAACCGCCACCCGACCGCCAATTCACCCAGGCCGGACCCCATTCGTTGTCGGGAACCCAGGCCCAGCCGTAGCGGTCGTCGAAAAACCAGCGGCCGTAGTGGAACGGTGCCCAACCCCAGGCGTAATCCGACACCCAGGTATTGCCGTAATCGGTCACGACCCAGTGGCCATTGTTGCCGTAGGGTTGAAAACCGGGTTCGACATCGGGTATCCAAACCGAGCCGTATTCAGAATTTGGCACCCACTGGCCATACGGCGATAATTCATCGTAGAACCTGTCGATGGAAACACTGCCCCCGTACTGAGCAATCGCGTTTCGGGGCGTTGCACAACTGGTTAACAAACCGGCGAGCAGGCAGAGTGTCCCTATTTTTCCGAGTGATTTCATAGCCTTACCAACGGGTGTTTAAAACTATTTTTTTGTCGCTTAGAGTGATTGACGAAAGCGGAGTTTAATCCGGCTAAACCGGCATTTGCCCCGGTTTCTTAACGGCAATGCTACTGAAATAATTACCAATCGGTTTGTGGTGAGGACCGAAACGGGTGCGATTTAACAGAAATTAACAGCGGAGATGTCTATCGGTGCGGGCGGGCCATTTTTAATCTGCCGTTTGAAATAACGTGGGTGCAGCAAGCAACGATCTTGGGCATTTCAGCCATTTTGTTGCATATTGACAAGCTCAAGGAACGTCTGCCTTTCTGCCCATTCTATGCCGTTACTTCCCGAAGCTGCTCGCTACTACCTTACATTATTTAAAAGCGAAGCGGATGCGTTTTTTCAGCATTGGACAACACTACCGATTCGGTACGAGTTCTTTCAGCGCTTCCGCGAACGCGATTTTCTGGAAAAGGCGGAATGGCCGGATTTTCAGACCTTGCGCGAAAATTTGCACACATTTTCCTCCCTGAGTTTAGCCGGAGCAAGAGCCTTGGGCGAATTGAATCACCCAATCGAACATTATCGGGCGGCTTTTATTAACCTCTTGTACGGCAAGGAATCGGTGGCCGAACGATTTGACCGCTTCAAAACCGGTATAGCGTATTTCGGTGAGGGAACCGTGTCTGAATTACTCCAATGGTGTTTCCCGGATCAATTTCTGAACATGAATGACCGGGCCGTGCGGGCGGTCGAACAGGCCGGGCTGAAAATCACTTTTCCGCGCCGGAGTTCACCGGGTGAAAAAATTGAAATCTTCAACGCCGACGTGCGACCCCTCCTCGACGCGTACGACGAACTGGTTGGGCTGCGTACGACGACCACCGTTGCACTCGAATTCGATGCGTTTTGCTACTGGTTGACGGAAAACGTGGCGCGACTTCCCAAACCTCCTGCTTTACCCAGCCTGCCGAAAGGCATTCGTTTCTGGTTGCTTGCTCCTGGTCGGAATGCAACGGAATGGGATTCGTTTTACGAAAACGGATACGCCGCCATTGGCTGGCCGGATACTGGGGATTTAAGGGAATTTTCCAGCATCAGCAAAGAAGAAATAGCCGAACGTCTACGGAAAATATACGGAGGCGAAAGTGACCGACGCAACGACTCTCTGGCTTGCTGGCAATTTGCCAATGAGATGAAACCCGGAGATGTAGTTATTGCCAAAAAAGGGATTCGTTATTACTTAGGTTGGGGCATCGTCGGGCCAGGGGCTACCGATTCGACGAAGAGGTTTCTGAGGAATTTAAACACCGCCGCGACGTGGCGTGGCAAAGCCGGGGTCTTTATCCAGAAGAGAGGGGAACGGCTTCATCGAAAACCCTTACAGAGCTAACCCCGTATACCGAATACGTGCAGCGGTTGATAAAGCTGATGGGCATCGAGGTGGACGAAAAGGGCGCGTTGCACCCCAAACAACCAGCGCTGCCCGAACGGCGGTACACGCTTGAAACCGCGCTGGCGGACGCGAATAGTACGCCGGAATTCTTTGAAAAATTGCTCCGCTTGCTCGACCGTCGCCGCCAGATTATCCTGCAAGGCGCACCGGGCACCGGCAAAACGTACCTCGCCCGAATCCTGCAACGCTACCTGACCGACGCGACCGACGACCAGGCCGACGTGGTGCAGTTTCATCCCAGCTATGCCTACGAAGATTTCGTTGAAGGATACCGGCCCATCGAAGGCGGGGGTGCCGTACTGAAACCCGGCATTTTCCGATTGTTCTGCGAGAAAGCCCACATCAGCCACAAGGCAGGCGACGGGAAGAAATACGTACTCCTGCTCGATGAAATCAACCGGGGTAACCTGGCCAAAATCTTTGGCGAATTGCTCTACCTGCTCGAATACCGCAACCAACGCGTCAAACTGGCTTACCGTCCGGAGGAAGATTTTCACATTCCCGAAAACGTGTACCTCATCGGTACCATGAACACCGCCGACCGTTCGTTGTCGCTGGTGGACTACGCCCTGCGGCGGCGCTTCTCATTCGTCACGCTTCGGACCGATTATTCCCTCATCGCCCGGCAGCCTGCCAGCGGATTTTCACCGGAACGCCTGGCCGAAAACGTACAGGAACTCAACCGAACGCTTGCCCTGACGCCCTCCCTCGGCGAAGGATTTGCTATCGGACATAGCTATTTTGTGAATCCCAGGTTGCCGCTCGACTCCCAAAGCCTCGGAGACATTTGGGAATACGAACTCAGTCCGCTATTGGCGGAGTATTTTCTCGATGAGGAAGTTCGGGTTGAAGAATTTAAAAAGTTGTTTTTCAAAGGTTTGTAGCGTGGATACCTTCCTTCTAACGGAACACCAGACCTCGGACCCGTTGGCACTTACTCCCGACGACGTAGCCGCTCTGCTCCGGTTGCCGGGACAACCCGTGCGGCTGCAACCGGCCCCGACGGGCTGGCACCTGATAACGGGTGCGCGGGTGGGCAGTGCCCGGTTGCCCTCCGGGCGGAGGCTGGTGATTCGCCCGAAGGTGCCGACTGAAAACTTGCTTTGGATGCTGGCCAGCCAGTACGACCTGGCCCATTGGAACGGTTGGGAACAACTGGCCCCCGATTCCGCTACTGAAGTTGCTGACCTGTACGTGTTCGTGCTGTTGGAATGGGTGAATAGACTCCACAAACGAGGAATGTTCCAGGCGTACATAACTTTGGACGAAGAACTTCCCGGCGTGAAGGGCAGGTACAATGTCTCCCGTAACCCAGCGGAACGGTCACGGTTTCGATGTGAATTTGACGAACATTCTCCCGACACCGCACTGAACCGAATCATTCGCAGTACGCTAAGGCTGGCCTTGTCGCTGCCGCTGGAATCCAAACTGCTCCAACGCGTCCGGGGGAGTTACCGTCGCCTGTCGGGGGTGGGGGAGGTCACGCTTTCGGAGGCGGTTTTCCGGCAATTCACCTTCAACCGACTCAACCGGCACTACCGTCCGCTGATTAGCCTGTGCCAGTTGCTGTACCGCCGGGGCAGTTTGAACGAACGGGACGGACAGAGTGCTTTCGACGGTTTCTTCGTGGACATGAATCGTCTTTTCGAAGACTTCATCCGAAATGCGCTCAAAAAACTTTTACCCAGCCAACACATATAAATCTGTAAGAAGCAATTGGGCTGTGGCTGTCCAGGTTGAAAACCACTTACCCGCGCTTAAACCCGACATTGTAATTGAGGGCAAGATGTTGCTCGACGCAAAGTATTATGCCAGTCCTCTGAAAAACGGCGTTCTCCACAGCTCGCACCTGTATCAACTGGCCACTTACTGCCGTGCTTATGGCCTCGACGGGTTGTTGGTTTATCCTGAAAGCGGAACGGTTTTTCGGGAATTTTATGATTTCGATGGAAGGATATTGGGTATTCAGACCGTGAATTTATCTGGTTCGCGGCAAGCACTCCACCAATCCTTGCAGCAACTACGCGCTACCATTTGTGAGGCGACAGGTCAAGCGGAAAGCGAAAATAGACAAGACTTCAATCCGAGTTAGGTAGGGCAATAGCACAGCCAATGTGTTAGTCTATTGCCGAATTTTTCGCGGTTACCTACGCGTCATGCTTATTCAACCGCGTTATCCTCCACCCGTTAGTTTTTGCGCCTGGCCAGCATCCGATAAGCCAGCCCGCTAACCAACCCACCAACCAGGTACCAGGCTACGGTCATCGCGGCGGTAGCAGATGTGCGGGCGCTGGGGGCCTTACCCAAGCCAAGCGGACCGGGCAACAGTACCGCGCCAACGCCCGCCGCCAGGCCCAGCAAGGCCCCATTTCGGGGGGCGTGTTTGGGTTTCCCCAAACCCACTGCGCTGTAATAAAGTGCATTAGAAACTACATCACCCACCAGCGCTGCTTCGAATAACTGATCCCTGGGCGGGGGTTGTTGATCCACGCTTCGCAAGGATTGGGCAATGGCCCGCATCCCCAACACGTGGATGTGTGGCGCGTCGGGAATTAGACGCCGGGCCGTTTCGTGCAAAACATTTAGCGTTACGGCGCCGATTAGTCCGCTGGGTAGTGCTCGTAAAAAAGACATGATTTGTGGTTTTGGGAGAAAAAGTAAGAAAATCGTGCCGTTGGTCTGAAAACAGACGCGTACGCTTTGGTATGTTTTTTTAATGAGGGTGACCCATTCACTGGGCTGGCCCCGGTGCGGGGCGACCAATTTTTCACGAACTAAAACCCTTTTTCATGAAAGCACTCCAGATTCACGGTCCCAAAGACGTCCGCGTCGACACCGTGGACGACCCCAAAATTGAAGACGCCCGCGACGCCATTATCCGGGTAACGAGCACGGCCATTTGCGGCTCCGACCTGCACATTTACAACGGCAGCCTGCCCCAACCCCGGCCAATGGTGCTGGGCCATGAATTTATGGGTATTGTCGAAGAGGTTGGGCCGGGCGTGGGTGGCAAGCTCGCCGTTGGCGACCGCGTGGTGGTGCCGTTCCCGGTGGCCTGCGGGCACTGCCTGTTTTGCACCCACGATTTGCCGGGCCACTGCGAAAATTCCAACCCTGAGCATTACGGCCCCGAGGGCGGGGTTGCCACCGAAAAAGGCGGTGCGCTCTTCGGCTACACCGACCTCTACGGCGGCTACAACGGCGGGCAGGCCGAGTACGTGCGCGTACCCTACGCCGACTATGGCCCGCGAAAAGTGCCCGAAAACCTGACCGACGAGCAGGTGCTGTTCCTGACCGATATTTTCCCAACGGGCTACTCCGGCATCGACTGGGCCGAGGTGAAGGGCGGCGAGTTCATCGCCATTTTTGGGGCCGGACCGGTGGGCATCATGGCGGCCAAAAGCGCTTGGCTACGCGGCGCGGCGCGGGTCGTGATTGTTGATACCCAGCAGTACCGCCTCGACAAGGCGAAGCAAACTGCCAACTGCGAAACCATTCTTTGGGACGATAACAAGCAAGTGGTGGAGGCCATCCGGGCCATGACCAACGGCTACGGGGCCGACGTGTGCGTGGAAGCCGTGGGTTTTGAACCCGACCGCGACCTGATCGACCGCGCTAAAGCCGTCATTAATTTTGAAAAAGGTTCGCCTAAAGTACTCGAAGCCTGCATGAGCGCCGTCAAGCGCGGGGGTTACGTGACCGTGCTGGGCGTGTACGCCACGCCTTACGACAATTTTCCCATCAGTCAGTTTTTCGACAAGGGCATTATTCTGCGCGGCGGACAGGCCCCCGCCCACAAGCACATCGACAAACTGATGGGCTACGTGGCCGAAGGCAAGGTGAAACTCGACGACATCATCACCCACCGCCTGCCGCTGAGCAAAGCCGCCCACGGCTACGACATTTTCCGCAACAAAAAAGACAACTGCGTGAAAGTCGTGTTGACGCCTTAAAAAGCGTTGTTTTTGAAAATAGTCGATTGCTTTTGCCTTTGAATTAAAACGCCCCGCCCAACCAAGCGGGGCGTTTTTTTCATTTCCACGCAACCCTCATGCAGAGGCCTGCCGTAATGGTGTTGGATCCGCGCTACTAAATTTCAACCCCAAAAAATTCAACCCAATGAAAAGTTTACCTTTTGTTTTGAAGTCCGGTGCGGCCAGCCTGCTCGCTGCCGGTGCGTTGCTGGCCGTCGTTGGTTCGTGTACGAAATCCGACGATACCCCGCAGTACGACGTGTCGGTCAAGACGACCACCCTGGGGCAGGTGCTGGCGGGTGAAAATGAAAAAACACTTTACTTTTTCACTAAAGATGCCGCTGGTACGTCTGCTTGCGTGGGGGCTTGCCTGACCAACTGGCAACCGTTTTACAAGGAAACCCTGAACCTGGGACCCGCCGTAGCCACGGCTGATCTGAGCACCATCACCCGCGCCGACGGCGCGAAGCAATCGACCTACAAAGGCTGGCCACTGTATTATTTTAAAAGTGACGCTACTACTGGTGATATTAAAGGCGACAACGTGGGTGGGGTATGGTTTGCAGCAAAACCCCACTTTAGCGTCATGCTCGCCACGGGGCAGTTGAAGGGCAACGACGGGAAAAATTACATTACCACCACTACCAACGTCACCAACCACACCGAGGGCTTGGGCGAAACCACCTACCTGGTCGACAGCCTCGGGCGTACGCTCTACGCGTTTGTACGCGATAAGAAAAATAAAAATGCATACACCAAAGCCGATTTCAGCAACAACGGTAACTGGCCATTGGCTGAATTTGACGCAAAAAATATTCCCTCTGGGTTGAGTGCCGCCGACTTCGGGGTAATCGATGTTTTTGGCAAAAAGCAACTGACGTACAAAGGTTGGCCCGTGTATTACTTCGGCCTGGATGCGGGTGTACGGGGCATCAATAAAGGCGTCAGTGTACCCAAACCCGGCGATTGGCCAATTCTGAACCAAAACACGCCGGCGGCTCCGTTATAATCAGGTAGTTGTTTGAATGAGTAAGCGCTTTTGCCGGACTTCAGGGTTCGGGCAAAAGCGCTTTTTTTATGCCGGATTTGTATTCACCATTTATCCTTTCTAACCGCGCAAATCAATCCAAAGAATTTACATTTGGTGTATCGGTTCTCTGCTTCCAAACCTACCCCGGAATGTTTACGCTAAGGTTGATTTCCCGTTACCTCATCATTGTGCTGGCCATTGCGGTTGTGGGCTACGCGGCCATGTAC
>JAJAZB010000020.1 GCA_026785975.1 Cytophagaceae bacterium
GGTCCCTCCTAACGTCGGGATGACAGAAAAATAGATAAAAAGGTTGCTCAATCCCGATCGACGAGGCCACCGAGCACCGCCGTGAACAGCGAGATCAATAAGCTGAACAGTAGTTTTGTAATAAAACCATCCGCCCGGAAACCATCAATCAGGCTATCGGCCAGGTAGATGATAATCACGTTGATGACGAGGTAAAAAAGGCCCAGGGTGATAATCGTCACGGGCAGGGTCAAAATAACCAGCAAGGGTTTGACAAAGGTGTTGAGCAAACCCAGCACCAAAGCGACAATCAGCGCCGTGCCGAAGCCATCGACCGTAACACCCGGCAGGAGGTAAGCCCCGATGATAACGGCCACCGCCGTCAGGAGCAAGCGAATTAAGAAACCCATAGTTTTTTTGGATTAGGAGAGGAATTAAAAATGAAACAAACTGGCCTGCACGTCGAAAATGAGTTGCTGGTTATTAAAGGATTGGTTACTGGGTTATTTATTTTTAGCCAGTAACCAGTGACTCATTAACCATCAACTTTTCCCGCCGTGCCGCGCCCGAAGTACGGTAATGATTTCGTCAAAATCAATTCCCCGGTCTTCGAGCAGAACCAGGTAATGAAAAAGCAGGTCGGCGGCTTCCTCCCGGAACAACTCGTCGTTGGTGCCCATCGCCTCGATCACCAGCTCAACGGCTTCTTCACCGACTTTCTGCGCGACCTTGTTGGTGCCTTTGGCAAACAATTTTGCCGTGTACGAACTTTCAGCCGGATGCTGTTTTCGGTCGTGAATGACGGCTTTCAAGTGATTTAGCCAGCCCGCCTGCCCTTGATTGTTTTCATTGAAACACGTATCGGCGCCAGTATGACACACGGGTCCGGCGGGACGGGCTTTGATTAACAGCGTATCGCCATCGCAGTCCTGTTGAATATTTTCTACGTAGAGAAAATTTCCCGATGTTTCCCCTTTGGTCCAAAGTCGCTGTTTTGACCGGCTGTAAAACGTGACGATGCCTTCCGCCTTCGTCTTGGCGAGTGCTTCCTCGTTGACGTAGCCAAGCATCAAAACCACGTTGGTTGTCGCATCCTGAACGATTGCGGGGATAAGGCCGTCGGATGCTTTTTGAAAATCGAGTTGCATAACGAATTCTTATTTTTTATACCCGGATCGCCAGACCCTGTTCGTGCAGGTACGCTTTCAACTCGGGAATATCAATTTCGTGGAAGTGAAAAATACTGGCGGCTAAGCCCGCATCGGCTCTCCCGGCGGTGAATACTTCGTAAAAATGCGCCATCGTTCCCGCCCCGCCCGAAGCAATGACGGGAATCGAGGCATTGCCCGACACTTCGGCGGTCAGGCTGAGCGCGAACCCGTTTTTAGTCCCGTCGGTGTCCATCGAGGTCAGCAGAATTTCGCCCGCGCCCCGGTTTTCTACCTCCTTCGCCCAGGCCAGTGTGTGCAATTCGGTGGGTTTGCGCCCGCCGTGCGTGTGTACAAGATCTTCCCCGTCGAGTCGGCGGGTATCGATGGCGACGACGATGCACTGGCTCCCAAAATGAAGCGCCAATTCATCGACCAGTTCGGGGTCGCGGACGGCCGCTGAATTGATGGATACTTTATCGGCACCCGCGTTGAGCAGTGCCGAGACATCGGCCACCGAACCGATTCCCCCACCCACCGTAAACGGAATATTGACTACCCGCGCCACGTTGCGCACAAGTTCGACTAGCGTTTTCCGGTTATCGACGGTCGCGGTGATGTCGAGGAAAACCAATTCGTCGGCTCCCTGCCGGGCGTACAGCGCGCCCAATTCGACGGGGTCGCCCGCGTCGCGGAGATTAACGAAGTTGGTTCCTTTCACCGTCCGTCCGTCTTTGATATCGAGGCAGGGAATGATGCGTTTGGTTAACACAGTAATCAGTGAACAGTGATCAGTTTTAGGCCGAAAAAGCCGTCAGTTCCTTCAGGGTTACTCGGCCTTCGTAAATGGCTTTTCCAACGATAACGCCGAACAAATTGAGTTCGGCCAAAGCCTCGATGTCTTGCATGGAACTCACACCGCCCGATGCGATGATATTCAGCGTGGGGCACCGATCTCTCAGATTTTTATACAGTTCCAGCGAAGGGCCTTGCAGCAAGCCATCTTTGGCGACATCGGTACTGATTGCGTAGGCGGCACCTTTCTCAACCCATTGATTTACAAAATCATACACCCAGAGTTCGGTACCTTCCTCCCAACCCGAAACGGCAATTTTTTCATTCCGGGCATCAGCCCCGAGGATGATTTTTTCGCCGCCGTACCGCTTAAGCCAATCTTCAAAAAGTTCCGCATTCCGCACGGCGATGCTCCCGCCTGTCACCTGCTTCGCGCCGCACTCGAAGGCCGCCCGCAAGTCTTCATCCGATTGTACGCCGCCGCCGAAATCCACGTGCAGGCGGGTTTGCCCGGCAATGGCTTCCAGCACTTTCCAGTTGATGATTTTTTTGGCTTTCGCCCCATCCAGATCAACCAAGTGAAGGCGGCGCAAACCCGCGTCTTCAAACTGCTTGGCGACGTCGAGCGGGTGCGCGTTGTAAATTTTCTTTTGCGCGTAATCGCCCTGCGTCAGCCGAACGGCCTTGCCTTCAATAATGTCAATGGCGGGAATGATGTGGAACATTTAATTGAAAAATGACGACAAAAACGTCGGCGTTACAACTTCAAAAAATTAGTGAGAATCCGCTGCCCGGCATCCCCGCTGATTTCGGCGTGGAACTGGGCGGCGTAAAAATTATCGCGGTGCAGCATCGCCGAAAACGGTTCGATGTAGTCGCAGGTCGCGATGGTGTACGGGCAAACCGGGGCACGGTAGCTGTGGACAAAATACACGTAGGCCTGATCCGGCAGACCATCGGTGAGGCTACTCTGGTAGTCGGAAATGCTGTTCCAGCCCACGTGCGGCACTTTCAGAGCCGTTGTCGACGGAAACCGTTTTACGTCCACATCAAAAATTCCCAAGCAATCCGTATTGTTTTCTTCGGAATGCCGACACATCAACTGCATTCCGATGCAGGTACCCAGCACGGGCTGTTTCAGCGTGGGAATCACCCGATCCAGTCCCTTCGCCCGCAGGTAATTCATGGCCGTGCTGGCTTCCCCCACGCCGGGAAAAATGACGTTGTCCGCCGAGCGAATCTCGGCTTCGTCGTCGGTCCAGAGGTAACTGGCCCCAATCCGGTCGAGGGCGTACATGACGCTTTGCACATTCCCCGCATTGTATTTGATCAGGACGGTTTTCATAACTGTGAATGTCTGAACCAGGATTGGCCCGGATTTGAGGATTTTCAGGATTGAAATTCAAAAAGCAGGAATCAACCATCCTGAAAATCCTCAAATCCGGGCCAATCCTGGTTCAGAC
>JAJAZB010000021.1 GCA_026785975.1 Cytophagaceae bacterium
AAACAGGTTCTACGCTAATTTTCCAACGTCCGCGCGACGTTTAGCTCAAATCCTGGAAGCACGTCTTCGCTGCTTAAGGCCTTTTCAAACGGTAGAATTTCCGGTTCTCGTTCAAGCCGGTACACGTGCGTTTGCCAGGACTTCGGGTCAATAAGCCAACCCAGCCGCACGCCGTTTTTGAGGTACTGCTCCATTTTTTCCTGTAACTCACCAAGCGTATCGTTTTCGGAAAGGAGTTCAATCACAAAATCCGGGCAAACGTGGGCGAAGCGCTTGAGGTCGTCGGGCGAAACCGTGGCCAGGCGTTCGTGGCTGACCCAGGCTACGCAGGGCGCTCGCATGGATGCATCGGGCAGCATGTAGCCTCCGTCCGAACCAGAAACTTTGCCAATCCGGGCACTTCGATTCCAAGAATGCAATTCTGCTCCCAAATTGGCAAGGCTGAAATTGGCTTCAAGCCCAAGCAAGGGTGAAACGAGCAAGTTTCCCCGTTCATCACGCTCAATTCGAACGTCCCGATTGGCTTGACAAAAGCGAAACAGAGCGTCTTCGGTGAAAACCAGATTGGGCGGAAAATGCAGGGAGAGCGTCATTGCCTACGCACGATCACTTCCCACCCGCCACTTTTCCCACCCCGTTCCATTGCTCGGCGTAGTCCACCACGAGGTGGCAAAACGACCGAACGCCCAGGCCAAAGCCACTTTCATCGATGAAAAAATCGGGCGTGTGGTGCGGGGCAGTCTGCTCGACGGGCTTGCCTTTGGGCGCTCCACCCAGGAAATAAAAGAACCCCGGCACTTTTTGCTGGTAAAACGAAAAGTCTTCCGCGCCCGTCACGGCGGGGGTTAGCAGCACGTTTTGTTTGCCCGCCACGGCTTCCAGCGTCGGGGCCATCCGCTCGGTCAGTTTGGGGTCGTTGAAGGTGACGGGGTACTGGATTTTTATCGTTACGTCGGCTTTCGTACCCTGGCTTTCGGCAATGTGCGTGGCCGTGCGTTTGATGCGCTCGTGGATGTCGTACTGCATTTTCGTATCCAACGCGCGGATGGTGCCGGTCATTTCCACCTCTTCGGGGATGATGTTGTTGCGTACTCCGCCGTGGATGGTCGCTACCGTCACGACCGCTGCCGCGTTGGTCAAATCCATCTGGCGGCTCACGATGGTTTGCAGGCCCGTCACGACGTGGGCGGCGGCTACCACCGGATCGGCCCCGTTCCAGGGATAGCCGCCGTGGGTTTGCTTGCCGCGAATTTTAATCAGCAATTTATCGGACGAGGCCATCGTGCCGCCGGGGCGGTACTTGATCACGCCCACGGGCGTCTGGGCGTTGATGTGTAGCCCAAAAATAGCGTCCACTTTCGGATTGTCGAGCACACCTTCGGCCACCATCAGCTTGGCACCGCCTTCTTCGCCGTCGGGTGCTCCTTCTTCGGCGGGTTGAAAAATAAACTTGATGGTGCCTTTCAACTCGGCTTTCTGTCCCGCCAGCACCTCGGCGACGCCCATCAGAATGGCTACGTGGGTATCGTGCCCGCAGGCGTGCATGGTGCCTACCTTCTGGCCGTTGTAGTCGGTTTCCACTTTCGAGGCGAAGGGCACGTCCACGCGTTCTTTCACGGGCAGGCCGTCCATATCGGCGCGCAGGGCAATGCACGGACCGGGTTTGCCCCCTTTCAGCAGCGCCACGACGCCCGTTTTCGCGACGCCCGTTTTCACGTCCAAACCCAGCAGTTTAAGGTGCGCGGCGATTTTTTCCGCCGTGCGGAATTCGCGGTTGCCCAGTTCGGGGTGTTCGTGAAAATCGCGCCGCCACGCAACCACTTTCGACTCAACCCCGTAAGCCGCTTTATCGAGGTCGGCGAGCAGGGTTGATGAAGATTGCGCGAAAATTTTTGAACAACCTATAGGAAGTGTTGCTATTATAATTGAAAGCATTACTTTTGTCCGTTCCATGGAAAATGTTGAGTTTAAAGAAAGATTTCTGCCGATTTCTGCCCCATCAGGCGTCCGTTGATTCGTTCAAGAAAGTTGGCTATTTGTTTAATTGTCAAAATAAAAACAGTAAACAAGCCATTCATGTTGTAATTTTTCCCGCCGCCGGGCGCGAAGCCCAAATTTAGTTCTGAATGTCTGACTATTTAACCAACCTGTTCGTAAAATGATAAACAAATTACTTTTAATCTTGCTACTGCTGACGGGGATAGTCCTGCGGGGGTATGCCCAGGAGCAAATTGTGACTGGAAAAGTGACCGCTTTGGAAGACGGCTCTCTGCTGCCGGGGGTCAACATTTCTGTAAAGGGCACCCCCCGGGGTACCAACACCGACAATGCGGGGCAGTACCGGATCAGTGTCGCTCCAAACGAAGTGCTCGTGTTTAGTTTCGTCGGGTCTCTCACCCAGGAAATCACTGTGGGCACCCGCACGACCCTCAACGTGGTGCTGAAAAATGACGCCAGCCAGTTGGAAGAAGTCGTGGTAACGGCGCTCGGCATCACGAAACAAAAGAAAGGGCTGGGTTTTTCAGAAAAAACCCTGAATAACGCCGAACTGACCGTCGCCCGCACGACCAACCTCTCCAACGCCCTGACCGGGAAGATTTCCGGGGTGCGCGTGGCGGGTTCCAACGGGGCGACGGGGTCGTCGTCGGCCATTTTCATCCGGGGCTTCACCACGTTTACGGGCAGCAACCAGCCCCTGTTCGTTGTCGATGGCATTCCCATTGACAACGGCGGCGGTGGGGCCGGGACGGGTAGCCTCGGATCCAGCGCCACCCAGACGGGCGTGTCGAACTCCAACCGAGGCATTGACCTCAACCAGGACGACATCGAGACCATCACCGTGCTGAAAGGCCCGGCTGCCGCCGCGCTCTACGGCTCGCGGGCGGCGGGCGGGGCCATTCTGGTCACGACCAAGAAAGGCAAGGCGACTGGCAACAAGAAAAGCACCGTCAGCTACAGCGGTTCGTACAACGTGGTGGAAGTAAACCGCTTTCCCGACTACCAGAACGAATACAGCCGGGGTACCTCGCTCAACGCCCAGGGGGTGCCCGCCGCACCGGTGTACCAGCCCAACGCCGACCAGTTGAGCTGGGGCTTGCCCATCGATGGTCGCCTCGTGCCCAGTTCGTACTCCGCCGCCGACCGGACGCTCTTTGGCCTTTCCGACCAGGTACCCCTGACGGCCTACCCCAACAACGTGCGCGACATGTTTCGCCAGGGGAGCAACATGCAGCACAACATCGCCTTTTCGGGTGCTACCGACCGCAGCAACTATTACTTCTCGTACAACGACATGAGCGAGAAAGGCTACATGGAAGGCAACAAGCTCAACCGGCGGGTGCTTTCGGCCAACGCCAGCAGCAAACTGAGCCAGAAGCTGACGGTGGGCACCAACATTCAGTACATCAACAACACCTCGCAGCGCAGTCAGATTGGCAACCAGTTGTCGAATCCGCTGTTCCGGGGCTGGTTTCTCCCCCGCGATTACGACCTGAAAAACGAACCCTCGGTACGCCCCGACGGCTCGCAGGTGTATTTTAACGGCGTTACCGACAACCCGTACTGGACGCTCCGCAACAACCTCTACAACGACGAGCGCAACCGCCTCATCGGCAACGTGAACCTGAATCTCGAACTCACTGACTGGCTGACGTTCAGTTCGCGGGCCGGTACCGACCTGTACACCGAGCGCCGCAAAACCGTGGATGCCATCGGAGCACGGGGGCAGGCCAACCACGCCGTGGGCGGGGTGGGGGCAGTCGGCGACCGCACCATTTACCGCCAGGAGACCAGTTTTTACAACAACCTGATTGCCAAACGAAAACTTTCCGACAACTTCGACATCACGGCCCTGCTCGGGAGCGAGGTAAACATCCGTAAAACCGACGACATGGGCGTGGTGGGCAATACGCTCGTCACGCGGGGTTTCGACAACATCACCAACGCCACCAACTTCGTGCCTTTCAACGACGTGTTCCGCAGCCGCCTGTTCGGCGTGTACGCCAACGTCGATTTGAAGTACCGGAGCTGGGCTACGGTCAGCCTGACGGGCCGCAACGACTGGTCGTCGACCTTCAAGCGGGGCAATCGGAGTTACTTCTATCCTTCCATTTCGGGGAGCCTCGTGCTTTCGGAGGCACTTCCTGCAATGGCCAGTGCCAACGGCAACGGGTTGAATTTCCTGAAACTGAAAAGCAGTTGGGCCAAAGTGGGCCGCGAAGCGCCGATTTACGCCACCGATACGTATTTTGAAAATGCCAACCCCGGTGATGGGTTCGGGCCAAACCTCGTGTTCCCGCTCCTGGGTTCGCAGGGCCGTACCCTCAGCGACGTAGCCGGCAACCCCAACCTCGGGCCGGAGTTTACCCGCAGCGCGGAGGTCGGCGTCGAAGCCCGTTTCTGGCAAAACCGCCTGAGTTTCGAGGTGGTGTATTTCAACACCCGCACCACCGACATCATCCTGGCCGTGCCCATCGCGGCGGCCTCAGGCTTTACCTCGCAGGCCCGTAACGCCGGGGTGCTCAAAACCCAGGGGATTGAAATCGACGTGAACATCACGCCCGTTAAAACGGCCAGCTTCCGCTGGGACATCGGCTTCAACGCCACCAGCATCGCCAACGACGTGGTGTCGCTGGCCCCCGGCGTGCAGAACATCAGCCTCGGGCCGTTTACCACCGCCCAGGGCCGGCTTCAGGAAAACTACCCGTACGGCGCTCTTTTTGCCAACACCCTGCTCCGCACCGAACCCAACAACCCCCAGGCACCGCTGGTGATCAACGGCACCACGGGCCTGCCCATTGCCGACACGCGCGGGTTGCAGTACGTGGGCAATCCGAACCCCCGCTGGACGGGCGGCATAACGAACAACATCAGCTTCAAGGGCCTGACGCTCAATTTCCTGCTCGATATCCGGCGCGGGGGCGACTTCCTCTCGCGGGTGATTGGCGACATCCGCCGCACGGGCGTTGGAGCTGAAACCGCCGCCCTGCCCCGCTTCGGTGCCGACGGCCTGCCCCTGCGCAACTACACCATCGACGGCCTGATTGGCCGCTTCAACCCCGATGGCACCGTGACCACCGAACGGCCCAACGACATCGCCATCTCGGCCCAGCAGAATTTCGCCGGGTTGTACGCCTTCAATTTCCCCGGCATGTACGTCATGGATGTCAACTGGGTACGCCTGCGCGAGGCCAGTTTGTCGTACAAACTGCCCCAGTCGCTGCTCGGCAAAACGCCCTTCGGCTCGATGGAAATCGGCGTGAACGGCCGCAACCTGTTGCTGTGGACCAACGTGCCCTACATCGACCCCGAAGCCAGCGTAGGCGGGGCGGGCAACCTCCAGGGCGTGGAGTTCAATACCCTGCCCCAGTCGCGCACTTACGGCGTGTTCGCCCGGTTCTCGTTCTGACGTTTCATCCCCTTTTAATCCGACTGAAAAATCCATGAACGGTTTCAAAAAATACGCGGCGTCAGCGGTGTTCGTTACGGGCCTGCTGAGCCTTTCGGGGTGCAAGGATTTCCTGGAGGTCAACATCGACCCCACCCGCACCATCGCCAACCCCCCCAACCTGATTCTGCCCTCGGTCCAGGCCCAGCTTGGCTTCAACACCGGCGGCGAGGTGGGCCGGTTTACCCTCCTCTTTTCGCAACAACTGGCCGCCCAGGCGGGCCGCCAGACCGAAGCCTGGGATGCCTACGTGCTCCAGCCCACGGAAGTAAACGGCCTCTGGCGCAATGCGTACTACGCCGGGATTCTGGCCGACATCGAGGAAATACTCAAGGCTCAGAACGTCAGCCCGGTCTACTACGGCGTGGCGAAGGCCCTCAAAGCCTACACCTACAGCGTCACGACCGACCTCTGGGGCGACGTGCCTTTTACCGAGGCCCTCCAGGGAACGGAAAACCCCCAGCCCAAGCCTGATGCCTCGAAAGACATCTACCCCCGACTCATTGCCCTGCTCGACGAGGCCATCACCGACCTGCGCAAAACCTCGCCCCTGACGGCCCCGACTTCGACCGACGACTACATCTACGGCGGCAACGCCACGCGCTGGGTGAAGTTTGCCAACACGCTCAAACTGCGCCTGTACCTGCACATGGCCAACGCGCCCGGGTTTGATGACGCGCCGGTGCGGGCATTTCTGACCAACACCCCGCCGGCCGATTTCATGGCGGCGGTGGCCGATGACTTCCAGATGCGGTTCGACATCATCGCCCGCCGGCAGAATCCCACCCACCAGTTTTTCCTCGACCGGCAGGACGACATCACCAGCGGGGCCTCCCTCGTGGATTTGATGAACCGCAAGCGCGACCCGCGCCGGGCTGCGTACTTCACGCCCGCGCCCTTCAGCCCGGCCCTGCTCGCCGCTCCGCCCATCACCGACTCGCTCGGCTACCGGGGGCTGCGCAACGGCACCGCCGGTGGGAGCATCAACAACACCTTCTCGCGGTTGCACACCTACGTGCGCGGGGCCGTGACGAGCACCACCATCCCGCCGGGGCCGACCCTGCTCGTGTCGGGCCTTACCTACGCGGGCAATGCCCCGGTGCAGATGCTGACGTTTGCCGAGTACAACTTCATCCGCGCCGAGATGGCCCTGCGCTATGGCATACCCGGCAACGCCGAAGAATTCTACCGCGCCGGCATCGCGGCCTCGCACACCGACGCGGGCGTTCCGGCGGCTCAGGCCACGGCCTACCTGGCTACGGCAGCGGGTACGCTCGGCACCGGCGACGCCGCCCTGCGCAAACTCATCGAAGAAAAATACGTGGCCAATTTCATGGTGCCCCTCGAACCCTGGAACGACTGGCGGCGGACGGGTTTCCCCGCCCTGGTGACCATCCCGGTGGCGGTCAGCCCCGGCAACGGGGGCCGGGTGCCCCGCGCCCTGCCCTACCCGCAGCAGGAGGTAGACGCCAACCCCAACCTGAAGCAACGCACCACGCTCAGCGAACGGCCCGTGTACTGGGACGTGCGCACGAAAGGGCCTCAGTAAGCCCAAAACGCACTTTCACCGCTAAAAAGATGGCCATTCCACCCGGAATGGCCATCTTTTTAGCGGTGAAAGTGCGTTTTGACCGAAGGAATTTACTGGAAAAAATCAGCCAGGTTTGGTTTCAAAATAGTTGCCCAGCTAACTTGCGCGCCCGTTTTAAGAATTTCATCAGTTACTCCATCAAAAATTAGTCGCACGTATGAAAAACCGATTACTGTTTTTTTTCTGCTTGGCTTGGGATTCTGGGGGACTACCCAAACGCAGGGCCGTACCGTGACGGGGCGCGTCATCGCCGCAGGAAACGACCGAAAGCATCCTCTCGTTTCCGTTTACGGCCCAGAACCCGCCCGGTACCCAAAACCAACTGGCGTTTTATTTCCTGCCTTCTTCGTTGGGAGGGAACGGGGAGTTTAACCTCAACCAAGCGGGAATCGTGGGGAACACGACCGCCTGGACCGCTACAGATGCCCGGCGGACGAACTTCGTCGTGAGAGTGGGCACGGAATCGTTTCTGAAAAAATACCCGACCAGAACGCCCTTCACCGACCGGGCACCCGTCATCCGCTACGCCGAGGTACTGCTCAATTTGGCCGAGGCCATCACCCGCTCCACCAACGCCATTGACGCACGGGCCTTAGCCCTACTCAATGCCGTGCGCGGGCGTTCCAACGCGGCGGGCGTTTACACAGCGGCCAGTTTCGCCACGAGTGCTGCCCTTATCGACGCCATCCTGACCGAGCGCCGCATCGAGTTACTCGGTGAAGGTTTCCGCTCCAACGATTTGGTGCGCCTGGCGCTACCACTGCCCGCCAAGTCTAACATTTCGGTGATTCCGGCTACGGCCAACAATTACATTTGGCCCATTCCGCAGTCGGAACTGAATGTGAACAAAGAGGCCGTACCCAATCCGTAAACAGGATAGGAAACGTTTGCCAAAGCGTATTCATCTGTTGAATGGATTTGTTTATCCGGTCGGAGTTACTCAAGAGAAGGAAATCCCGTCAAAGATTCCCTTCTCCGTTTATCGACGGGCATTAAAAAAAGGCGTGTGTCAACCCTTTTTGCCAAAACAAATTTGGTTCTAACCCACTTTTACCGTTAATTTTGAGTACGTTTCACTTAACTACTTTTATCAAATGTTGAAAAAACTACTCCTCAGCTTTACGATGTTTTTGGGGATGCTGGGCACAGCCTGGGCGCAGGACCGTGTCGTGTCAGGACGCGTGACGGGCAGCGACGACAACAGCGCCGTACCCGGCGCAAGCGTAGTGCTGAAAGGCACCACCCAAGGCACCACCACCGACGCCAACGGCGGCTACCGCCTCAGTGTATCCGATGGGGCAACCCTGGTGTTCAGCGCCGTTGGCTACGCCCAACAGGAACTGTTGGTCGGTGCCCGCTCCACGCTCGACGTGGCACTAATCCAAAACGCCAATCAATTGGACGAATTTGTGGTGGTGGGTTACGGTACCCAACGGCGCACGAGCGTCACGGGGGCCATTACCAACATTTCGGCGCGATCAATTCAGAACATTCCCCTGGCCAACCTGGGTAATACCCTGCAAGGCTTTGCGCCGGGTGTGCAGATTACCAACCAAAACGGACGGCCCGGCGCACCCGCCTTTATTCGGATCCGGGGCGTGGGGTCGATCAACGCCGGGTCGGATCCGCTCTACGTCGTCGACGGGGTTCCGCTTAACCCGGATGCGTACGGGGCCATCAACCCCAACGCCATCGAGAGCATTTCCATCCTGAAAGATGCCGCCTCGGTGGCCATTTTTGGGTCGCGTGGTTCCAACGGGGTGATTTTGGTCACGACCCGCCGACCCGCCCCGACCGAAGGGCCACGGGTGGACGTGAACGTGCGCTACGGGTACAGCGAAAAAACGCCCGATAATTTTCGGATGATGAACGTCGACGAAAAACTGCGGTACGAATATGCCTTGGGTTACGCCAACTCGTATGTGTCGGATTACCTCAAAACCAAAAACATCAGCGGTATTGCCGCCGCGACCGAGGCCGATTTGCAGCCCATCTGGACCCAACTTCGTGACCAGTCCGTTGATTGGTTCGACATTTTGCTCCGAAAAGGTAAGCAGCACACTGAAAACGTGAGCGTGAGCGGTGGGTCAGAAAAACTCAGCTACTATTTTGGATTTCAAAATTACGGGGAGGAAGGCATCAACAAAGGCTCTTTTTACAAACGCCAGACGGGTACGTTGAGCCTCGAATTCCGACCATACTCTTGGCTAAAAGTGGGGCAAAGCACCAACGTGAGTTTCCGGCGTGAGAGTTTGCTGCGTGACCGCAACAATGCCCAGAGTCCGTTCCGGGCCGTTTATACGTATAACCCGTACGAACCAGAGCGCAATCCCGATGAGTCCTTCAACCTTACGCACCAGGGATTCAGCATTTCGGAGGCCATCGAAAATAACCCCGAAACCACACGCACGCTTAATGGCCTGGCGACGACTTACGTCGAAGTCTCCCCCGTTAAAAACCTGACGTTACGCAGCAACCTCGGGGTCAACTACATCGATTATGCCCGCGAATCGTACATCAAACCGGGTTCGATTCTGGACCAGTACGTGGGTGATCCCAACGCCAAGGGCAGCAAAACCGACAACGGCAGCGGCACATTTAATTATATCTGGACCAATACGGCCCAGTACAGTTTAAATCTGGCTACGGTTCACAACCTGCGCCTGTTGGTTGGTTCAGAATTTACCAAAAACAGTTTCAAAAGCTACTCGCTTGGCTCGAAAGGATTTCCTTCCAACCTGGTCAATACGCAGGATAACGCTTCGACGCCCCTGACGGCTACCACTGCCCGGTCGGACTGGAGTTTGTATTCGCTTTTCTCGCGCTTAAATTACGACTATGACCAGAAGTACCTCCTTGAGGTATCGTTTCGGCGGGATGGTTCCTCACGTTTTGGCCGAAATAACCGGTATGGCAACTTCTGGGCCGTGGGCGCGGGTTGGAACCTGAATCGGGAGGCTTTCCTGGAAAACGCTTCCTTTATCAACAACCTCAAGATCCGCGCGGCGGTGGGTACTTCGGGCAATTTCAACATTGGCAATTATGCCTCACTGGGCTTGTACCGCTTCGGTAGCTACGGCCTTACCTCGGCGTCGTTACCTTCGCAACTCGAAAACCCCGACCTGACCTGGGAGCGGAGCCTGAGTTATAATCTCGGCACCGAATTCACGCTTTTCAACCGGCTACGGGGTGTCGTTGAATTCTACAACCGTGATACCAAAGATCTGCTGCTAAATGTGCCGCTTTCCAACACCACCGGCTTTAACAGTCGCCTCGAAAACGTGGGCAGTATGCGCAACCGGGGCGTAGAAGCCGAACTGGGGTATGACATCATCAAGGCCCGCCAAGCGCGGGGTTTCAACTGGGATTTCCGGGTTAATTTTACGTTTAATAAAAACCAAATTACCGACCTTTTCAACGACAAGGATATTCCCAACGGAGTCACGCGCTACGTGGAAGGCCAACCGACGGAGGTGTTTTTCCTCAACCGGAGCGCCGGGGTGGATCCTGCCAACGGCGATCCCCTGTACCTAACGGCCAAAGGCGAAGTGACCAATAAATTCAGCAGCGGTGACGCCGCAACGCTGGAGGGCAAGGCACCGGATCCCCGGTACTACGGTTCGGTCTTCAATACGTTCTCGTTTGCGGGTTTCCGGCTTTCGGCCCAGGTGTACTACTCCGGCGGAAACTACATTCTTAATTCCATGTGGTCAACGCTCGTCTCCGACGGCTCCAACCGGGCGTCAGCGCAAGCGGCCTACGCTTTGGATTATTGGAAAGCCTCTGGCGACAACACCCCCAATCCCCGGCCAACCAACGTGATTTACACCACCGACCGGTTTTTGGAAAAAGGCGATTTCATCCGCCTGCGCAACGTTTCGCTTGGGTACGATTTGCCCAAAAGCCTACTCGGCAAATTGCGCCTTCAGGAGGCCAGCGTGTACGTGCAGGGTCAGAACCTGTTTTACTACGCCCCCAACTACCACGGCGACCCCGAGGTAGGTTTCGGTAGTGGCGAAGGGGGAGGCAACGCCACGCGCGGCGGGGTATTGTCGTTGTTTAGTTTTCCCACAACCCGCACGGTGACCGTTGGGGTGAACGTTTCATTTTAAAAAAGACTACACATTGACCATGAAAAAATACATACTGACCCTTGCAGTCGCCACGATTGGCTTGCTGCAAACCGGTTGTCGGGAAGAAGAACTCGAACTCGGGCCTTACAACTCCATCACCCTCGACCAGGTTTTTAACACCCAAACCGACTTTCAAAACGCCGTCAACGGGATGTACGCGGGCTTTTTGGGAGCGAGTTATTACGGAGGCGATTTTATTATAGTGCCTGATTTGCTGGCCGACAACCTGATTATTAACCAACGGGGACGTCTCACCAACCGGACGTTCAGCGAGTGGATTTACTCCGGCGAAAGCACGTCGGGCCTGTTTTTCAGTGCTTACGGGGTGATTCGCCGGGCGAATGCCGTCCTGGAAAACATCGATAAACTACCCGCCGGAGCGCCCCGCGATAATTTCAGGGGTGAAGCCTTGGCCGTACGCGCCCTGGCGCACTTCGATTTGCTGCGTATGTACGCCAAAGCCTACACAACCGCCAGCGCCGCCGATTTGGGCGTACCCTACGTCACCAGCACCGACCCCACGCTCAAACCCTCGCGCGAGCCGGTCAAAACGGGTTACGACAAAGTGCGCGACGACCTGATCGAAGCCGAAAAATTGATTGCCACCGCCAATGGCGTTGGTCGCCTCAGCAGGGCGGGCGTCAATGGTTTGCTGGCCCGGCTCTACCTGTACCGGGCTGAATGGCAGGCCGCCGTTGATGCTGCCACCAAAACCCTCACGGCCAGCCCCGGCATCGGTACGATTCAGGAGTTTCCGAGCATCTTCCGCGATGCGACCGAAAACGGGGTGCTCTTTAAAATCCGGGTGGTCGACAAAGACGCTATCTCGGTGGGCGTCAATTACAGCCAGGCATCGGCCAATGGCATTCGTTCGGAGTACGTAATCGATTACGACTTGTTCACGAAATACGCGGCCAACGACGTGCGCAAAACAGCGGGCATCAGCACGAGCGCGTTTTCGGGTACGCCCTACAACCACATTGCCAAGTATCTGGGCCGCCCCGTGGGCAATGCCAACGTGGTTGATCCCAAGGTGTTGCGTACGGCGGAAGTGCTGATTACGCGTGCCGAGGCCCTAGCCCAACTCGGCAAAGACCCTGAGGCTCTCGCTGACCTCAACCGCCTGCGCCAGAATCGCTACACCGCTTTCGACGCAACGAAGGCCATTGAAACCGGCCCGGATCTCAAACTGGTCATCGACCTGGAACGGCGGCTTGAACTGGCCTTTGAAGGGCATCGTTTCTTCGATTTAAAGCGTAAAAACCTGTCGGTGGTTCGGGTGGTAAAATATGGTGACCGCGCCGACGGCACGGGCGTTACCTATGTGAAAGGAACCATACCTGCCGGCGACCCTCGTTTTCAATTACCCATTCCGCAGGCGGAGATCAACGCCAATCCGAACGTGGTGCAAAATCCCGGGTACTGATCATTGATCAGTTATCAGTTCAAATTGGGCCACCAGGTTAGGCACTGATAACTGATCCCTCATTTGCCCTTGCCTTCAACGTTTTACGCGTTGGAAGCAAGGGCTTTTTTTGTCTGGCACGGAACGTCGGAAATTCCTGCGTTGGTCGCTGGAAAGCCCTTTTTTGTCGGCAAAGACGCTGTATTTTTCATCGCTGTTCGTAGTTTGGTATCTTTGAGTAAGAATCTTCCTCAATCGCCCTTCCCATCGTGAAAAAATTTACGAAAACGACGCTGACCCTACTGGTTCTATTGCTGATTCTGGGATTGGTGTTTTATCCGCGTCTTAAACCCCTGTTCAATGCTAAAACGACGGATCAGGTAGCCGTAATTGGAGAAGCACCCAACGGCAAGGGAGCTGCCGGGGGCAGCGCTGCCGGTGGGAAAACCACCGTAAGAATCATTGTCGTGCAGCCGCAAACCCTCAACGATGTCGTTAAAACGACGGGTACGGTCCGGGCCAACGAGGAAGTAGAACTGCACAGCGAAGTATCCGGTAAAATCATTCAGCTCTCGCTGCACGAGGGGAATTTTGTGCGTCAGGGAACCGTACTGCTGCGGACCAGCGACGACGAATTGCAGGCCCAACTCCGGAAACTTGGCAATCAGAAACGGCTCGCTCAGGGCATCGAGGACCGGCAGCGCCGGTTACTGGCCAAAGAAGCCATCAGCCAGCAGGAATACGACATAAGCCTGACCAACGTACAAAGTTTCGACGCCGACATTGAAAATGTAAAGGCCATGATTGCCAAAACCATTCTCAAAGCCCCTTTCGACGGCACCGTGGGCTTGCGGTTCGTCAGCACCGGTAGTTATATTTCGCCCGCTTCGCAAATTGCTACCCTTACCAATACCAATCCGGCCAAACTCGATTTTTCGGTGCCCGCCAAATACGCCTCCGCCGTGCGTAAGGGAAGCCGGGTGCAGTTTACAGTGGAGGATTCCCGGCAAACTCACACCGGCACCGTCTACGCCATCGACCCGAAGATTGACCCTCAAACGCGTACTCTTCAGCTACGCGCCACCAGTCCCAACCCCGGCCGGGTGCTGATTCCGGGGTCTTTTGCCAAAATCGACGTGGTGCTTTCGTCCAAAGCTAATGCCATTTTGGTACCCACGGAGGCCGTCATTCCCGAGTTGAATGGCCACAAGGTTTTCCTGGTTAAAAACGGCAAAGCAGTGCCCCGAACTGTGGAACTTGGTCTGCGCGGCGATAAAGAAGTGGAGGTGAGCAAAGGCGTTTCCGTCGGCGACACCATCATCACCAATGGCATTTTGCAGGTAAAACCGAATGGAGCCGTGGAAGTCGAGAAAATTAGGAATTAGGAATGTCTTTTCAATTAGGAATTACGAATTGAAAGACAGCCTTTCCCATTGTTAACTATGCACGATTCCAGAAACCCCGCCCTTTAGGGTGGGGTACGGTGAAACCCGCCTGCTCTGGGCTTTAGCCCCCCTGTCTATGAAAGAGGATAACGTCATTTTGGAAAAGTCTTACCGGTTTTCGGTGCGCATCGTGCGGCTTTACCAGCACGTTTCCGAGACGAAAAAAGAATACGTTCTGTCAAAACAAGTGCTCCGTTGTGGCACTTCCGTGGGAGCAAACGTGGAGGAAGCCGTGGGCGGGCGCAGCCGCAAAGATTTTGTATCTAACATTGGGCATTGCCTACCACGAAGCCCGCGAAACCAAGTTCTGGCTCCGGTTGTTGCGAGACACCGATTATTTGACAACCCAACAAGCCAACTCAATTCTCACTGACATTGAAGAATTACTCAAGCTCATCGGCTCCACCATCATCTCCACCCGCGACACCGACCCCACGATCTCTAATTCAATCCGATTGAAAAGGCTGTCTTTCAATTCCTAATTCGTAATTCCTATATTTCTAATTGAATAAATGGCTTCCCTTTCCGATACGTCCATCAAACGCCCCGTGCTGGCCATCGTCATGTCGGTGGTGATTATTCTGTTTGGGGTCATTGGCTTTTCGTACCTCGGGGTGCGCGAATTTCCGAGTGTGGACCCGCCCATCGTGACGGTGCAGACGATGTACACGGGCGCGAATGCCGACATCGTGGAGTCACAGATTACCGAGCCGCTGGAAGAAAGCATCAACGGCATTGCCGGTATTCGGACGCTTACGTCGAGCAGCCGCGATGGGCGCAGTACCATCACGGTCGAGTTTGAGTTGAGCGTCGACATCGAAGATGCGGCCAACGACGTCCGCGACCGGGTTTCGCGTTCCCTGGCCAACTTGCCCAAAGACGTTGATCCGCCCGTAGTGGCCAAAGCCGACGCCGATGCCAACCCAATTTACTTCATGCAGATTTTGAGTGAAAAGCGCAATCTGCTGGATCTCAATGAAATCGCCACCCGCTCCTTCAAGGAAAAATTCCAGACGATACCCGGGATAAGTACGGTGCTTATTTGGGGTGAGAAAAAATTTGCCATGCGCCTGCGCATCGACCCCGTGCGCATGGCTTCGTATGGCCTGACGGCGGTGGATATCGTCAACGCCCTCAACAAACAAAACGTGGAACTGCCCGCCGGGAGCGTTGAAGGACTTAACACGGAAC
>JAJAZB010000022.1 GCA_026785975.1 Cytophagaceae bacterium
ACAACACACTCTCATCTTAATATTACTCCTTCAGTATCCAAAGCAGTGTTACCCACACGGGTTATCATTTCAGAGTCAATTTTGTTTAGTCCTGAGATAATACCCAAAGCAGTGTTACCCAGATGGGTGATAATAACACTGGCTATGCTTATTCGTCCTCCGGTAGCCAAAGCAGTATTACCCAGACGGGTGATAATAACAATGGCCATGCTTATTCGTTATACGGTGGTAACGAAAATCTCATCAGCCTCACTCAACGAGGGAACACCAACACGGCCAGGCTAAGGCAACAGGGGTCGTTCAATACGGCTACTGTCCTGCAGGAAGGCAACTCCAACACGCTGATGGGCCTTGAGTCCACTCCAAATTATTCCAACATTGCTACCCAGCAAGGTGATGGTAACATAATGAGCCTGACCCAAAGCGGCGATGGCAACATGCTACATTTTGGCCAGACGGGCAATGGCAACTCAGCGACCATTATGCAAGGGCCACTGAACTGAGCGTGCTACCAGAGTTTACCATAAAGAATGGATTGAAGTAATACGGGGATAGAGAAGCAATGAACTCAAACAGGCTGGGAACTTCCCGGCCTGTTTCTTTTGTGGACGACCTTTGACCGGCCACAAGCACCCATTCCGATAACGAAGGCCGCTCCGCTCAGCATGACAAATAAACTTTATTTTTAAACCCTAAACAGACTCTAAAGGTTAGCCGAGCCTATTCAACGTGGCATCATGCGATACCGGGTTCCTCCCCGGCTATGGCCACGTGGAGCAGAGCGACGGGGAGCGTAATACCGGGACCGAGGGGCACTGTACCCGTACGAACGTGGCCTCACGATAACGGGCGGAGGTGCCGGACGGTAATAATTAGGCCGCCGATATGCATAAGGCCGGGGGCCAACGTAGACACTTCCCTGGGGGCGAAGAGTGGCGTATCCGGCGCAGCCCCAAGCCGAGGCCAGCAACACCACACTAAGCAGATGAATCAATATCTTTTTCATGGCTGTTTCGAGTTTAACGATTGCCCCGCCTGATTCGGCGAACCGGCAATCGTTGATTGATAACGATTGGATGAGGTTTCGCAGTGAGCGTTTAATCCGAAATGGCACAGGTTTTTACCGATTGGAATCCTACTTTTTAAACCGCTAAACACCAAAACAGCATGGCGACTGAAACGAGATTGCCGGAAGTGACGCAGCAAATGAAAAGCCTGTTGGAGTACGCCGAGGATATCCGCAGGAATCACCCCGAGGTTTGGAAAAAAGGCGGCAATATTCAGGGCAACGAGAGTTACGAAACGTTAAAGAAGATCGTCCAGCGCGGCCATTTCGTCGAAGCCGACGAAGACTTTGTCAAAACCTGGGAAGCCTGGAAAGCCCGCCACGCCAACCACGTGAACATCGAGGGCATGGTGGCGAGTTTGAAATGGCTGGCCGTGCCCGACGCGGGCCTGAACGAAATGAAGGAACTCATTGACGCGGAGGTTAAAAAACAAGGGTAAAAAAGCCCCGCCCGAGTACTCGGGATCGGGGAGCTTTTTACTGCGCCAGGTACCCGCCGTCCACTATAATTCCCGTGCCGTGGACAAAACTGGCCTCGTCGGAAGCCAGCCAGATGGTGGCTTTGGCAACCTCCTCGGCGGTGCCGAGGCGTTTGACGGCGTGGGCATTTTCGATGAATTGTAGCGTCCCTTTCATCTCCTCCGAGTCGAGACCCGCGTTGGTCAGCATGGGCGTGTGGATGAAGCCGGGACAAATGGCATTGACGCGAATACCCAGATGGGCGTATTCGAGAGCGGCAGTTTTGGTCAGGCCCATGACACCGTGTTTGGCGGCCACGTAAGCCGAGGAATTGGCAAAACCCACGTGCCCCAGAATAGAAGCCATGTTGATAATCACGCCGTTACGCTGTTTGACCATGTGCTTCAATTCGTGCTTCATGCAGTGCCGCACCCCGTGCAGGTTGACGTTGATGACTTTTTCCCAACCCTGATCGCTTGTTTCGGCCAACAAGTTGGCTTCCCCGCCAATGCCCGCGTTGTTGATGGCAATATCCAGTCCGCCAAATTCGGCCAGAACTTTTCCAATTGCCTGCTCGACGCTCCCGACCGAAGCCACGTCGCATTCAACAAAATAGCCTTCACTGCCCGCCTGCCGGATTTCCTGCAAGGTTGCATGGCTGTTTTCGTCGGCTTTCAGATCGGCAATGGCTACCCGCGCGCCGTGTTGCGCGGCCAGCACGGCGCAGGCCCTGCCGATGCCCGAACTGCCGCCGGTGATAAACACGATTTTATCCTGTAATTTTTCCATGAAATTAACGGGTTTAATGAGTTTCAGGTTTGTACTGAAAAAACCATTCCGGTCCTTCGTTCAGTTCTCAGGGAGCAGAACGCAACCGACATCGTGAAACAGGGTTTCGTTCGATCTTATTTTCCAAGAAAAGACGTTTGACCAACTGTCAGGCGGATGTCGGCAGACTCACGGTGAACGTCGTTCCCTCACCTTCATTGCTCGTCACGCTGAGCGTGCCGCCGTGGCCCTTGGTGATGATGTCGTACCTCAGCGACAGGCCCAGTCCCGTGCCTTACCCGGTGGGTTTGGTGGTGAAAAACGGCTGAAAAATCTTGGTTTTCACCACAAACGCCGACCCACTCATAAGTAGCAAAACAATCATTAAGTTTTTCATTATCAAAGCAATAAGTTGGGTGCTCTCCATGAATAAAACTGGATCGGAAAAGTAGGATACGTTTCCGTAAATTTTCGGTATTTGTTGGCGTTGGCCTCGGTCGGGTTGAATTTTACTTCAATGGCTTTGCCCCCAAATGCCGTTTCTTCCACCACAAAATCCACCTCGTTGCCATCGGCGGTGCGCCAAAATTTGAGTTGGTCGTTGGCGTATTGTTCGGTCAGCCGCCGATGCACGTAGTTTTCGAGTAAGGCCCCTTTGTCGGTGCGCTGTTCGAGAGGCGCAAAGTAGTTGATGAGGACGTTGCGCAGGCCCAGGTCGTTGAAGTACACCTTCGGCATTTTGACCAATTCTTTGCGAAGATTCTGAAAAAAGGGCTTCACCAAACTGATGTGAAAACATTTTTGCAATACGTACAAAAACTGATCGGTGGCGGGGTGAGTCAGTCGTAGCGTGTTGGCCAATTCACTGGTGTTGAGCAGGTTGCCCGTTTGCGAGGCCAGTAGCATCATCAGGCGGTAAAATTTGGTTTCGTCGCTTACGCCTGCTTCCAACATATCGCGCTTCACAAACGAGTCCCGGAGTTCGTGCAGGCGTTCGATTTTGTCGGTTGGGTTGGTTTCCAAAACCACCGCCGGGTAGCCTCCGTAGGTGAGGTATTCTTCCAAAGCGAGCCAAATTTGGGGTTCCAACACCGATTTCTGAAGTACCCCCGCCCGAATCGCCCGTAAGTCGTGCAACAGGTTCTCTTGATTTTTGAACAATAGAAACTCTTCAAAATCAAGAGTTTGAAGTTCAAAAATCTTTTTTCGCCCCGCCAGCGAATCCTTAAACTGCCGGTCGATGTAAAAGGCACTACTCCCCGTCGCGATGATTTTCAGGCGGGCGGCGTGTTCGTCGTAGAGGAGTTTCAGGAAATTCGTGGGGTCGGCTAAATATTGAACTTCGTCAATCAGCACGTGGGTTCGGGATGAATCCGGTTGGGGAATGTACTTGAACACACTTTCGGGACTTTGGTTGAGTTCGAGCAAGAGGTCTTTACGTTCCAGGTTAAACACCACCACCCTTTCACCCGTTTTAGCGAGGTCAGTGGCCAACCGCTTCAACAAGGTGGACTTGCCCGTTTGTCTGGCTCCAATCAGGATACTATGCTCTGATTTTGGTAGATGAGCCAACAAGTCCTGGTATTTTTTGCGAGGAAGCATCCCTGAATATCCGATAAATTTCGATTTAACTTTAAAATTATCGGATATTTTTAATTTATGGGCAACCTCACCACGAACGTCGTTCCTTCACCTTCATTGCTCGGCACGCTGAGCGTGCCGCCGTGG
>JAJAZB010000023.1 GCA_026785975.1 Cytophagaceae bacterium
GTATCGTTATTTGAGTGATCGGTTGCGAACACACCATGTAAATGTTTACGAAACAGCGTTATTGGTTTGTGCTGGCATTTGGAATTTCTATTTGACTAACTAACTGATATTCAACAGCGCAACAAGTCTATTGTAGACTGAACCCCAGTGTTTTAAGGCATTGCCGAACAACTTCATGGCAAACTTTGTACTTTGAAGCGACTAATTCGGCGGTTATTTTTCGCACACTTTTACTGGTCCAAATGAGCGGATTCATGGGGTCTCCTATGGTATGAGGGGCTACTAAATCCTTGATTTTTAGCAGTATTTCGGGGTTTTTGTCTATAATCTTTTTTCGGCCTCCCCCCGCTTTACGGATACGGTTAGTACACTCTTGTCCTTGTGGCTCTTGTTGGCCTTTGGCTATCGTTTTCCTTGACGTATGGCTCAATCGGGCAATTTTTGATTTGCCACCCCACCCTATACTTTTAGCTTCAGCGGCTAAGTAAATCCTGCTTTGGCGTTCATTCAAGAGGGGAAGTATGGTCGCTATTCGATCTTTAACTACGGTATCTTTTTCCATTTTTTGCAAAGATAAAAATTGAGGATCTTATTCGTTGATAATTACTTATGTGGCTGTAGTACCACAACCCCGCCCCCACCACCACCGACTGGATGCGCTCTGACCAATGTACGGGTATTTCCCCGGCCTATGGCTGCGGGCCGTCTCCAGGGTGGGCAGATTCAGGTGTCAATGGAGGGTAAAAATGGCCCCTGGCAGTTGGTCTTCACACTGGGCCGGGAAAAAGAGGGTCAATGGTCTGAGATCAATCTAAGTAATCTCCCGGGACCCTACAAAGCATTTCGATATGTATCGCCCAACAGAGGTTATGGCAATGTGGCAGAGTTGGAGTTTTATAACGGATCTCAGAAACTGACGGGTACCGTCTTTGCCGACGGCGGTGGTTCCTGGAATGGTCTTCAAGATCGTACCGCCGAGAAAGCCTTTGATGGGAATGTGAGTACGTTTTACGACGCCAACAACGCCAACGGCGCTTTCGTCGGCTTAGAATTAACCGGTTGCAACACCAGTACCAACCGCTTGGCCGCCGAAGTGGAGTCCGCCGAGCCGGTTTGGGCGCTGCGGGTGGCACCCAATCCTTCCGCCGGGAGGATGATGGCCCAGGTAGAAATGCCCCGCGCCGGACGGTTGACGTTCACGCTTTCCAATGTGCTGGGACAAACCGTCACTCAATTAAGCCAGGAAGGCATAGTCGGCCCGAACGCCGTAAGTCTGGATTTTAGCACCTACCCGTCGGGCATCTACCTGCTCCGGGTGCAAACCGAAGGACAAAAATCGCTGGTTCAAAAACTCTTCAAACGCACTGATTAAGCCGGTCGCGCGGTTATTTTGCTAAAAATCCGCTTCGGTTTACGCCGCCATTTCGGTGAAGACCAAATCCCTTTCCAGAATGAGTTCAGCGGCTTTCTCGGCAATAGCCATGACGGGGGCGTTCGTATTCCCCGCTACGATGGTCGGCATGATCGAAGCATCGGCCACGCGCAAGCCTTCCAACCCGCGCACTTTCAGGCTGCCGGGATCGACAACAGCCATGACATCGACGCCCATTTTGCAGGTGCCCACCGGGTGGTAAACCGTTTCGCAGGCGGCCAGAATGTGCTCGATGATCTGCTCATCGGTGGCGGATACTTCGGGAAAATGCAGTTGGTTTTCGGAGCGGTAGGGCGCAAAAGCGTCTGACAACAGGACTTCGCGGGCTTTTTTGAAACCCCGCACCAGCGTATCGAGGTCATCGGCATTCGAGAGGTAATTAGGCTGAATCAGCGGCGCATCGAGCGGATTGGTCGAGTGGAGCCGCACCCAGCCCCGGCTTTTGGGTTTGAGGAGGGTAGGCAGGATCGTGAAGCCCTCCGTTTTTGGTAGACTGGAGTAGTCGTGCAGGTCATAACCCATCACCGGGGCGAAGTGGAACTGGATGTCGGTGCGGTCAAGCCCCTCCAGGGTGCGGACGAAAGCGCCGGCCTCCAGTGGACTCGCTGCGAAAGGCCCTTGCTTGAAGAGGAAATAGCGCAGCAGGTTGCGCGGGGTTTCGGCGTTGTTGTACGTGATGCGCTGGTTGCAGAGCACGTTCGTGTTAACAAAAAGGTGGTCTTGCAGATTTTCGCCTACCCCCGGCAGCGCGTGGCGTACGGAAATTCCAACGTCGTTGAGGTAATCGGCGGGGCCGATGCCCGAGAGCAACAGCAACTGCGGGGATTGAAAGGACCCGGCCGTCAGAATGACGTCTTTGTTGGCATGAACCACCTCCACCGGGCCACCGGGCCGGGTGCTGACTTCCACGCCGGTAACCCGATGTCCGTTCAGCAGTACCCGGTGCGTGTGGGCACCCGTCATCACGTGCAGGTTGCGCCGACCAGCCAGAATGGGTTTCAGAAAAGCCGTCGCGGTACTGTGCCGCCGGGCGTTTTTAACGGTAAATTGAAAACGCCCGGCCCCGTCCTGCTGCCGACCGTTGAAGTCAGGATTGGCCGGAATACCCTGCTGCTCGCAGGCCGCGACGAAGGCCTCGGCCAGCGGAGTGACGTAGCGGTTGTGGGTGACGTTGAGCAGCCCACCCTGACCGTGGAACGCATTGCGGAATTGCTCGTTATTCTCCGATTTTTTGAAGTGCATCAGCATATCGGTGTAGCCCCAACCTGCGCAACCCATCCGTTCCCAATCGTTGTAATCTTCGCGGTTACCCCGAATATAGGCCATGGCGTTGATCGAGCTGCTCCCGCCCAGCGCCTTGCCCCGGGGCTGGTACATTCGGCGGTTGCGCACGAAGGCTTGGGGTTCGGTAAAAAAATTCCAGTTGACCTCCGAATGGTGCAGTTTGGGGTACGCCGCCGGAATGTGGATTTCCATTTTCCGGTCCTTGCCCCCTGCTTCAAGCAGCAAGACCTGATTTTTGGGGTTCGCCGATAGGCGATTGGCCAGGACGCAGCCCGCCGAACCAGCCCCGACGATGATGTAGTCGAATTTCATAGCAGCAGGAAGTAGGATTAGGGTTTAAAAAAGGAAACGAATGTACAAAATTTTGTCGAAAAAATGCAATCGTAGTTTTTTAGATAATACGCTAACGAGTAGGCAATTGGAGAAAGATTGCCATAACAATGCTTAAACGGTTTGAAAATTCCCCGATCCGTGAAAAGGTGCTAACTTGCCAGCGACCTGCCCGTGTTTTTCTAATGAAAATTCTGAATATTCTCTGGTTGTGTTGGGTATTGCTGGCTTGCCAATCGAAAAAAAGCACGTCGGCCAAAGTGGCGGATCCGGTTTCAGCCGAAAAACCGACCCGCCTACCGGTCGATGCTGACGCGGGAACGCTCGATTTGATCCGGCTCAAAAACGAAGGAACCTTTGCCCAAACCCAGTCCGTAACGGTGGTAAATGATCCGGTGTACCACGCCCGAAAAGTGTACCGGGCCGTACCGCTGTTAGCTGTTTTGAAAAAAATACCCGGTTACGCCGAGGCGAATCCCGCGCATACCCAAGTCGTTTTTGAGTGCGGTGATGGGTACAATCCCTCGATGCCCCTGACGAAGGTTCTCGGTCGGCGGGCGTTTTTGGCAGTGCGCGATACCGACGCGCCCGCCGGGCAAGACTGGATCAAGGTTGGGAAGGCGGGGCAGACCAAAGATGTCGCGCCGTTTTACGTCGTCTACACCGACGTACCCGCCACCGACGAAAGCTACAAGTGGCCCTACAACCTGGTGCGGATTCGGCTGGTGTCGGCGGAAAAAGAATTGGCGGTTTTATTGCCACCCGGCGCCCCCGCTAACGGCTACGACTTATTCCGGGTGCATTGCCTGAGTTGCCACGCGCTCAACGGGGTAGGCGGACAAATGGGACCAGAACTGAATTTCCCGAAAAACATCACGGAATACTGGCACGAAGCCGACCTGAAAGCCTTCGTGCGCAACCCGGCCAGCTATCGAAACGGGGTAAAAATGCCCGCCATCCCGGCATCGCGGGTAAGCGACCAGGAGTTGAATGAAATCGTGGATTACCTGAAATTCATGGCCGGGCACAAACGCCGTTCGTAAAAAAAACAGAGCAGTTTTTGGGTAGGATTGAAATCGGTTGAGAATCTGTAATTTTCAATTCTCAACCGCGCGGCGGACCGCTTTCAACGAGTTTTATGAAAAATACCTTTTTACTCCTAATCCTGCTCGTTCTGCCCGCCAACCACACGCAGGCTCAGCAAACCGAAGAAGCCGCCGTGAAAGCCACCATCGACCGGATGTTTGAAGGCATGAAAAAAGGCGATAGTACACTCGTGCGCTCGGTGTTTCATCCGACAGCCCGACTGCAAACTGCATTCGTCAACCGTGAAGGGAAGGCCATGCTGAAAAGCGAAACCATCGATGGTTTCGTCAAGGCCGTGGGTACGCCCCACAAAGAAGTCTGGGATGAGCGCGTGCTCGGGTACGACATCAAGATTGACGACAACCTGGCTACCGTCTGGACGCCCTATGAATTTTACGTCAACGGCAACTATTTGCACGAGGGTGTCAACGCGTTCCAGTTATTCCGTTCGGCCAACGGCTGGAAAATCATCCAGATTTGCGACACAAGACGAAAAAAAGTGAAAAAGTGAAAAGTGAAAAGTTGGACGAACACTATGCCTTTCAACTTTTCACTTTTCAATCTTAATTTTTCACTGGAATCAATAATCTCCCCCCGCGCCGCCGCCGCCGAAGCTACCGCCGCCGAAGCCACCGAAGCCGCCGCCGCCGCTACTGCCGCCGCCCCAACCGGAGCCACCCGACGAACTTCCCCAGCCCGTGAAGGTGGTGAAGGGCGGGATAAACATACCCCCGCCGCGTCCTAAGCCCTTGCCACCGCCCCGGTTGCGGCCAGCGAGGAAGATGAAAATAATGACGATGATCACAATGAAAATCAGCAAGCCCGACGGAAACCCTTCATCTTTAGCTGTATCCTTGGGCTCGGCTTCAAACTCACCGCTGGCCCGGCGTATGATTTCATCGGTGGCCGCGTCGAGGCCCGCGAAATACTGCTCCTGCTTAAAATTCGGCCCTAAAATATTACTAATGATGCGCTTACAGATGGCATCGGGCAGCGCCCCCTCCAGGCCGTAGCCGGGGGCAATAAAAATCTTGCGGTCGCCAGTCGCCCAGAGCAGGATGACACCGTTGTTTTTACCCTTCTGACCCACCCCCCAGGCACGGCCCAGCGCGAAGGCGTAGTCGCCCGGTGGGTAATCGCCCGTTGATTTAACGATGACGATTGTGATCTGGGTGGAGGTGGAATCGTTGAACGCCAGCAGTTTTTGTTCCAGTTGCTGCCGCTCACTGCCGCTCAAAATTCCCACAAAATCATTGACCAACCGGGGCGGATCAGGCTTGGGGGGCAGTTCCTGGGCCAGGGCCGCCGTCGTCAGGAACAGAACAAAAGTCAAATGGCCGAGCACCCGAAGCAGGCTTCGGGTGGGCGGCATTTGACAACTTACGTGCTTCATTTGAATGTTATTTTCCGAAAGACACCTCGTCAGAGAGTTCGTTGCGGTCGTCGTCGCGGTAGGGAAAGTACGTCTTCAATTGTTCACCTGCTCGCCTGATTCCTTCCGACAGCCCTTCCACCAACTGGCCTTGTCGCAGTTGCTCGCGCATGGCGTCGCGGGTGGTGTTCCAGAAATCGGGCGGTACAACCGAATCGATACCCCGGTCGCCGAGTAGCGCAAACTTCCGGTCATCGAGCGAGAGGTAAAACAACACGCCGTTTTGTTGCGCGGTCTGGTGCATATTAAGTTGACCAAACACCGCTTTAGCCCGCTCCATCGGGTCGGGCAGGGGGCAGGTTTGCTCCACGTGCAACCGGATTTCACCCGAGGTATTCTTCTCGGCGGTTTGAATGGCGCTGATAAGTTGGGCCTGCTGGGCTTCGGTGAAAAAGGACATCGTTGGGAGGGCCGTTTAACGTTGGCGACGGGCGGGATGGCTTTTTACTTTAAAAAGCCACGTCCCACCCCTCGCCAGCGACTTGCTTAAAATTGGACGGTCGGCGCGTTTTGCGATCCCGCAGCGGCCTCGAAATAGCCTTTTTCTTTAAAGCCAAAAATCTTGGCCGTGATATTGGCCGGGAAACTGCGCACCGAGGTGTTAAATTCCTTCACCGCGTCGTTGAAGTCATTGCGGGCTACTTTGATGCGGTTTTCGGTGCCTTCCAACTGGGCCTGTAATTCCAGAAAGTTTTGGTTGGCTTTAAGCGTCGGGTAGCTTTCGGCCACGGCCAACAGCCGGGAGAGCGAGCCGCTCAACTGATCCTGGGCCGCCTGAAACTTCTGAATGTTTTCGGGCGTCAGGTCGTCGGCCGATACGTTGATACCCGTTGCGTTGGCGCGGGCCTGAATGACGGCCGTCAGGGTGGCTTTCTCAAAATCGGCGGCCCCTTTCACCGTGTTTACTAAATTGGGAATCAGGTCGGCCCGGCGCTGGTAGTCGGACTGCACCGCCGCCCATTTACCTTTTACGTTTTCGTCGAGCTTCACCATCGAGTTGTACGAGCAGCCGCTCATCGAGTACACAAGCAGGGCGGCAATCGCGTAGCTGAAAATCCGTTTAAACATGGTCGTAGTCTGGTTTGAAGGGTTGTTATTCTTGAACGGCTCAAAAGTAGGGCTTTGTCACAAAACTACAACGGTCAATTGGGATGAACTGCGCCCGCGTCCGGGGTACGGCCCGGCGGAGCCGGGATGAATGGTTGCAACTTTATTTTTTTGGAGTGGTTAAGAACCCTGTAACGAGAGTTTTGGAATACTTACAATAATTTGTCATCCCGAGGAACGAGGAACCTTGCTGGGTGGCAAAGTACAAGGTCCCTCGTTCCTCGGGAGGACAAATTACAGGAAGGTTTAAATTACAGTTAAGAAGCTATGAAAACGTATTACTCGCTCATCCCGGCATGGCTCGTGGCCGTCGCTGGCATCCCGTGTCTATTCGCCATGACGTTCCAGCAAGCTGATCCCGTCCTGAAAAAGTACCAGTGGAAATCCCGCGTTCTGCTAGTTTTCGCCCCGGTTGAGGAGTCGCCGGATTTTCTGAAGCAACGTAACATCGACCAGCAAGCCCGAGAAGGCTACGGTGAACGCGACCTGGTGGTGCTGGAACTATTCCAGCGAGAAGGGCGCGAAGTTGGCGGAACGGCCCTAACCCGCCCGCAGGTGGACGCGCTACGAAAGCAGTTTGGGGTGAAAACCGACGGGTTTACGGTGATTCTGCTGGGCAAAGATGGCGGCGAGAAACTTCGCCAGACCCGCCCTCTTTTGTCGGAAGAACTATTCCGACTGATCGACTCCATGCCGATGCGCCAGGGAGAAATGCGGCGGCAATGATCCGGGGTTATCAATTTTCAGGGCTAAACTCCTTACTTTTAGGGCGCGTTTTTAACTCATTCGTCTAAACCACTATTCCATGAATCAGTTTCGTAAACAAATCAAGGTACGTTCTGGCTGCTTACTCCTCGCGGTTAGCCTGAGCGTGTTCTCAAACGCCCAGGCCCAAAAAATGGGTGTCGGGGCCAAAGTGCCCAAAGGCGCGATGGTCTATTTTGACGGTTCCCGCCGAATGCTCGACGAAAAATGGACGTACTGGGAAGGCCCCCGGTTGGCCGCCACTTTACCAATTAAGTGGATCGTTGAGAAAGGCCCGGATGGGAAGGAAATGGTACTCAACAGCAATGACCCCACTGCGGCGGGTGGGCTGTACGGCTCGGCTGACATCGTGACCAAGCAAGCCTTTCGGGACTTTCGGGCACACGTTGAATTTTTCATCAGCAAGCCGGGCGGCAACAGCGGCGTGTACATGCAAAACCGCTACGAAATCCAGGTGCTCGACGGCGACACCACTACGCACGGAATGGCTGCTTTTATCAACGAGACCCCCTCTCCGTACAAAGTTTACAAAGGCGTTGGGCAGTGGAATTCGTACGATATTACGTTTCGGGCGGCGCGGTTCAAGGACGGCAAACTAACCGAAAAGGCGATGGCAACCCTGTATTTCAATGGGCAGAAAGTTCATAAGAACCATTCGCTCAGTCAGGTTTGGGGCGGGCCAATTTCAGGTATCGACGGCGGGAACAACGGCGGCAAAGGCATCACCGACACGCCGGGCGGCTTGAAATTACAAGCCGAAGGCCACGACGTACTCTACCGCAACGTCTGGATTAAAGAACTGGATTTGAAGAGCGCGAATACGGATTTTTAGGGATAGTGGTTACTCAGAAGGGAGTTCGTTTAGCTTTGACAACTTTTAAAAAGTTGTCAAAGCTATTTTAGTTCAAAAAATAATCCCGAACCATTTGGTAAGTAACTGGTTTTAAA
>JAJAZB010000024.1 GCA_026785975.1 Cytophagaceae bacterium
ACCCCCAACCCCCTGAAGGGGGCTTTTCTATTTCGGTTTTAGCTCCCTTCAGGGGGTTGGGGGTTATGTGAAAGTCCAACCGCTTACGGTTTTACCAGAAGAAAGGCTTCTCCTACGCCCACCTCCCCCGTGGGTTTTGCCCCCTGAACGTCCACGCGTACGGTTGCCGGGGCGTCGGAAGCGAAGAAGCGCACGGTGGCCTTGCCCCCGGCGCCGGTCTGGACGGACGCGGCCCAGTGCAGCGTAGGCCGGTAATCCGGGCGGATATGTTCGGGCCGGGGCTGGTCGTAGCGGGGGGCGTAAAACTCCCGGACCGGCGCGAACCCGGCCAGGTTAAGGTTTTCGATGCCGGGGTTTTTTTGTTGGGAATAGTCGTAATTAGAATTGCCGCGTTTGGTGAGAATGGCAATGGCACCGTTGCTCCCGCGTGAGCCGAAAATAGTCGCTTCCGCCCCTTTTAAAATGTCGATTTGCTCCACGTCGTTCACGGAAATGGAGAGGATTCCCTGCAAATCCGTCGGCATACCATCGATTAGAAACAAGGGTTCGCTGCTACCGTTGATGCTTGAAATGCCCCGAATCGTGACCGAGTAATTGGGAAACGAGCCGCTCACGTTAACGCCCGCTACCCGCCCCCGGATCACGTCGAGAATACTCATCGCTCCGACTAAATTATTCTGATCGAGTTTGATCGAGGTGTTCGGTTGCCCGTACATCTGGCGGCCCTCGAAGGGATCAACTTTTTTCGCCCTTGCCGTCATGCCTTTTAGCATTGTAGCGTTGCTGAGTCTGAGTTGGCGTTCGATGTCCAGCCATTCCTTCGTCCGTTTTTGATGTCCGGCCAGAGCCTGCGGGCCGAGTGGCAGGGGATCGAACGGCAGCCGAATCACGCTAACAGTGGGCACTGGAACGGGAGTGAACCGAATCACCCCGTCGCGGTTGCCCTTGCCCGCGATGGCCTGCACGAGCACCGTCGTGGAATCCGTGTAATCGAGGTCATAAAACCCGAACCGGCCCTCGGCGTCGGCCTCACCGGTGAGGAAGGCCAGGGGTTTGTTTTTAGCCGTCGCGATCATCGTCAGCCCAACTTTTTTCTCGAAGGGCTTGCCGTTGGGTCGCCGCACGGTGCCGGTCACGGCGAGACCCTGTTCCACCAAAAACCGCGAATTCGTTTCGGTCAGGCTGTCGCTCAACACTTCGTTCCAAACAAACCGTCGCCAGCCCTGGGTCAGGAGCAGGTGATCGAGATGCAGGGCGGCATCGGCGTTTGTGGGGTCGAAGTAGTGCCCCGGCTGTTCCACGTAACCCCGAAGGTCCAAACTCAGCAGCAGGTGCGAGAGCAGGGCACGCGCGCCCGGCTCCGCCAACACCTGCCCCGCATCGGTGGCCGGAAGCGAAAAATGACCCGCCACGGGTTTTTCTTCCGCATCGCTCACCCGCAAATCGAGGGTTACGGCTTCGCGGGGTTTGTACCCGGTTTTATCGGGTTTGAGGCTGATGCGCAACTCGCGTTGGTGCCGGATAAACACCAGCCGTTCGGCCTGCGGATTGCCCGCGTCGTCGAGCAGCGTGAGGTGGGCAATGCCATCGACGGGGAATTTGCTGCGGGGTACGTTCACCGAAAAACTACGGCGACCCGTGTTGCCTTTGGCTAAGAAACATACCGCGCCACGCTGGTGAGCGAGCAGTACCAGTGCGCGGGGAGCCGTGATTTGCGGGACGGCATTGTACACGAAAATCCGAATGGATTCTTTGCCCGAGGCATCCACGGCCAGTCCGAAGCCCGCCGTCTGCGGGGTAGGAAGTACAATGCGGCGCTGCGTTCCGTCAGGGTTAAGCAGCACCGCCGCGTAGGTTTGGCCCGCTTCGACTGGAATCGTGAACCGACCCATGCCCAGGTGTTCGCTGCGGAAGGCTGCAAGCGTATCCCGGTCGTTGGCGAGAATGCTACCCGCCACGTCGATGCCGTGGCCATCCGGCCCGACGGCCTTGAAGCCAATCCGGCATTAAAAACCTGCCAACAGGTTGCCGCCTTCAGGGAAAAACTGGAGGTCGATTGGCCCGGAAACAGGGGGCGGCGACGACGGTGTTTCCGGGCCAAACACCCGAAAATCGTGGGTAAAGTAGAAATCATCGGGAAAATTTCGCGTCCAGTTGGTGTAAGCCCGAACCTGGTACTGGCCCGCCGGGAGGCTGTCGGGCAGCACGAAATCACCCGTTGCGTAGCCATTTTCGGCCCGGAGTTGCTTGGTTTTTAATACCTTTCGGGCCTCTCCGTCGATCAGTTCGACATACAAAACGCGGCTCACCGAGTCGGCCTCGTGGGTGGTGGCATTGAAGAGATAGGCTTTGTACCAGATCGTCTCCCCCGCCGAATAGTAGGGCCGGTCGAAGTGCAGGTACACTTTTCCTGGGGAAACGCCCCCTGGTAGCGGAGAAATCGTTCGGCGATTCGTCGGGCGGGGTCGTCGTCGCGGAGGGCAAAGGCCAGTGAACCAATTACGAAGAGCGACAAGGCGAGTGGTCGGATACACATCATAATCCATTGGCTTGATTGAGGCGGAAAGATTGTTATTTCCTGCCTGTTTTCGTAAGCCGGATACTGATTTGTTACTCTACCAGAAGATTTTTGAGTTAAAAAGCAAAAAGACTGAACTTTGAAGCGACGAAGCACCAAAACCAGCCTTTA
>JAJAZB010000025.1 GCA_026785975.1 Cytophagaceae bacterium
CTCACTACAAAACCTGGTCAACCTTAAAAAAAGCGATTCTCACTATTTTCAAAGAATACGGCTCGACCTATTCCATCAATTTCAAAGAACTGATTTGCAAAAACACACCGAGTAATGTCCGGTTTAATTTTGCCTAATTACTTAATGTTTTACATAGTGATTTACCTAAAAATAAAATAGCACCTAACAACAAAGTTAAGTGCTTAACAATCAACGTGATCCCAGCGGGACTCGAACCCACAACCTACTGCTTAGAAGGCAGTTGCTCTGTCCGGTTGAGCTATGAGACCAAAAAAATTAGGAATTAAAAATTACGAATTTTGAATTGAGTACCCTCAACAATTCTCGATTCCTAATTCGTAATTCCTAATTAAACGGTCGGGGTGGCAGGATTCGAACCTACGACCTCCTGCTCCCAAAGCAGGCGCGATACCGGGCTACGCTACACCCCGAAAACTTGAATTGGCAGAGAGAGCGGGATTCGAACCCGCGGTACAGTTACCCGTACGACAGTTTAGCAAACTGTTCCTTTCGGCCACTCAGGCATCTCTCTGAAAAGTCCCCCTTCTCGGTTTGGGTTCGCAAATATAGCCGATGCCCCCCCATTTCCACAAACGATTCTACAAAAAATTAGCGTTCTTACGCCAAAATCCGCAGTGCCAATATGTACTTCAACCGCATCTTTAGCCCCGTCGAGACTATTTTCCTCGTTGGCTTTTTGCTGATTTATGCGATTTATTTTGCCCGGACGTTTTGGTTCGCTTACCAACTCCGAACCACGGCGCGATCCGTCGTCCTCAAATTCATTTTACGAAGTATCTACTTTGGGTTGATGATCGTGGCCCTGCTCGAACCCTCGTTTGGTGAGGTTGAACGGGATGTGCGGGCCGTTGGGCGCGATGTATTGCTGCTGGTCGACGTATCGACCTCCATGAACGCCGCCGACGTGCAACCGACCCGTCTGGAAAAAATTCAGTTTGAATTAATAAAACTGCTCGATGCCTTTCCCTCGGATCGCTTCGGTTTGATTATTTTTACCTCCACCGCCGTCTTGCAGTGCCCGCTTACCCTCGATCACAGCGCGATGCGGCTCTTTGTCGAATCGTTGAATACCAAACTTCTTGGCGCTTCGGGCACCGCCCTGGCTCCCGCTCTTGATCTGGCCACGCAAAAACTGGTCAATTCTGCCGCCAATCAATCCAAAGCCGTCGTGCTCATCAGCGACGGAGAGGACTTTGGTCCGTACCCCCGCCCGGCGGTGCGCACCCTCCGTCGGAACGAAATCGCCTTGTTTACGGTCGGCGTAGGAACCGTGCGGGGTGCGCGCATTCCCGCCAAAAACGGCTTTGTCAAAGATGCTGACGGGCAAATTGTCGTGAGTCGGCTACAACCCGACCACCTCCGTCAATTGGCTCGTGATGCCAATGGCCTGTATCTGGAGGTCACCGATCGGCGAAATGACTTCGCGGTACTCAGCGAGCGCCTGTCTCATTTGGAAGGTCGTTTGATAGACAAGCGCAAGATGGTGGTGGCTTCCAATAAATACGCCTACTTCCTGGTTTCGGCCCTGGTACTCCTCAGTTTCGATGTTTTAATCACCGTCCGTACAATTCGTTTGTAAGCCGACGTAGGCAATCTTGGGGGATTTATAGCTAATTTTGCGCGCCAAATTGCGTTTCTCCTCCCAAAATGACTTCGCTTTTAATTTCAATAATATTGTGGGTATTGAGCCAGGGTTCCCCCAATCAAATCGCCGAACGGAATCGAATCAAACTGGAGGCCGAACGCGCTTTTGCCCGGCGCGATTACGCCCTGTCCGCCGTTTTGTATCGCCAACTGACCGAGACTAAACTGGTGCCTGAGCCGGGGGCGCTTTTCAACCTGGCCCATGCTTATTTCGCCCTCGGTGATACGGCACGGGCACGGAAGCAATACGCGCGTCTGGCCCGGATCAGACAGCCCGAAATCGCCGCCGTTGCGCTCTCGCAACTGGGCGTTCTGACCTGCCGACGTGGCGATAGCACGGGGGCACTTGCTTATTTTCGCCGCGCCCTGGAAGTACTGCCGGGCTACGAACCAGCCCGCTACAACTATGAATTGTTGGTTAAACACCAATCCACTCCAACCATGCCTCGCACCAGTACGGCTCCTCCACCCAAAAAAAGTGCGGCATCACCAGTCGATATTCCCCGGAATCCGCCAGTGTCCATTGCTTCCGACCAACGAGTCGATTTTCTGGAAAAACTCCGCCAGTACGATTTGACGGAAGAAAAAGCCCGGATGATTTTGGAAGTCATGCGGTCGGGTGAAATCCAGTACATTCAGCAGCGCACCCACACTGCCGGGGGCATACAAATGAAACAAACCTGGTAGGTTGTTTTGTTGACCAAACACATCTGTCCGCAGCAAAAAACCAAAAACGAATTCTCAAATTATGATTGAAGTTGTGATCGTTTCGGCCATCCGAACACCCCTGGGTAGTTTTGGTGGCGTTTTATCTTCTCTGTCCGCCATTCAATTGGGCAGTCGGGCCATCCAGGGCGCATTAGCCAAAGCCGGTGTCGCGCCCGAACTGGTTGAGGAAGTCATCATGGGCAACGTCTGCTCCGCCAACTTAGGCCAGGCCCCGGCCCGGCAGGCGGCCCTGGGTGCGGGCCTTTCGCCCGACGTGCGTTGCACCACCATCAATAAAGTGTGCGCATCGGGCATGAAATCGGTGATGATCGGCGCCCAAACCATCATGCTCGGGCAGGCCGATGTCATTGTGGCGGGCGGCATGGAAAGCATGAGTAATGTGCCTTACTACATCCCACAGGCCCGGTTTGGTTACAAATACGGCGGGGGTCAATTGATCGATGGCCTCGAAAAAGACGGTCTGCTCGATGTGTACGACCAATGCTCGATGGGCGTTTTTGCCGATCGTACCGCCAAAAAATATAGCATCAGCCGGGAAGCCCAGGACGATTTTACGGTACAAACCTACCAACGCGCCAGTGAAGCAACCCAAAGAGGCTGGTTCCAGAATGAAATCGTGTCGGTGGAAGTCCCACAACGTAAGGGTAATGCGTTGACGATCAATGAGGATGAAGAATACAAAAAAGTGATTTTTGAGAAAATCCC
>JAJAZB010000026.1 GCA_026785975.1 Cytophagaceae bacterium
AGGAAAGCCCCCTTCAGGGGGTGGGGGGTTTGCAGATGACGTTTTCAGATAGTTTCTTAAAGTGGAAATTTAGCAAAAATACGGGTTCCCCGACCTGGTTCGGAGGAAATCTTCAGGCTGCCATTGAGCAATTCAGTCCGGGTACGCATATTGCCCAAACCACCGCCCGACGAACTTTGCTGCTCTTTTCCCCGGCTTTTACGCACGTCGAAACCCCGCCCGTCATCTTCAATCAGTACGGTTAAAGTTCCGTTTTTCCGTTCCAGCGTCACGACAATCTGCGCGGCTTGCGCGTGTTTGAGGGCGTTGTGCAATGCCTCCTGGGCAATGCGGTAGAGGCTGGTTTCGACCGGCCCCGGCAAGCGAAGCGAGGCCGGTCCCTGGTACTCGACGACTACCCCCGAACTCCTGGCGGCTTGCTCGGTCAGCAGCCGCAGCGCTGCTGCCAGCCCAAAATCGCTCAACACTGAGGGCATCAGGTTGTACGAAACCACGCGGGTACCCTCGATGGTTTCGTTGAGCAAGCGCTGCAATTCGTCGTAGGTGCGTTGCTGTTTTTCGGTGAAGGTTGTGCCTTTCAATTGTTCCACGTTCAGTTTCAGGCCTGTCAGCATTTGCCCAATGCCGTCGTGCAGTTCGCGGGCCAGTCGGCGGCGCTCATCTTCCTGCCCTTCGAGCAGCGAAGCCGAGCGGATTTTCACCTCGGCGCGTTCCAACTGGTGCTTTTCTCCGGCGGTATGCAAAAGGGCTTCCTGGGCCTGGCGAAGCGATTGGTTGGCGAGTGTTAGCTGTTCGTTGGCCCTCTGCAACTGCCGCTCCGACCCAATAAACCGCTGAATAATTTGCCCGGTACGGGCCACGACGGGCCGGAAAATAAACAGGCCTTCCAGAAACAGCACGATGAACGTAATCACGCCGAGCATAAATTCAATGTTTTTGACCCGGTCGACCCGTTCCTTGGTTTCGCGGTCAAATTGAAAAACGATAGCGTCCATGCGTTGCAGAAAATCCCGTTCGTGCGCCAGAATTACGCGTAACGCCTGCTCCGTACCCGCCGTTTGACCTCGGGCAAAATTTTGCTGAATGCGGCGGAAACTGCCGTACATGGCCCGGAAGTGCGGATCGAGTCGTTGAAACATCCGGGCCGTACTATCGCTGAGGCGAACGGTTAGGGTCGTTTTGTCCTGGGGCAAAAGTCCATTTTTGAGGCCAAAATGGCAAGTCGCCCAAGTGTTCAGAAGTGCGGCAAAATCCTGAAAATAATAGCCAGTGTTAGGAACCGAGATGTCGGGATGGCTGAGCAAAATAGCCCGTTTGGTGAGTTGCTGGCTGAGCATCCGTTGGCGTCCAGCGATGTTGATAACCCGGGCATCGTCGAGCAATTCGTTGAGTGAATATTGGATCAAAATCTGTCCGGCCAGCGACAGCAACGCCACGGCCGTCAAGGCCAGGAGGTAATAATTCGTCAGTCGCCGCACGACTTCGGTATCCACCTGACTGGCCCGGGGCTTTTCAGAAAAGTTCATGGTCTGAAAAGTACGGCATCCGGGCTGGTTTTTCAAGCCCTGCTTTTGTCATCGCGCTCTTTGTCATCCGAGTAACGAGGGACCTTGCTGGGTGGCGAAATACAAGGTCCCTCCTAACGTCGGGATGACAAACTTCGTTGGAGACAGAACAAAACCACGGGTGGCCCGTCAGAACGCTTGCAATTTTTACGGTTCCTTGCCATATTTAGCCCCGGCAATCGGTGCTTAATCCGCCTGATTATCTGATGATTCCCGGTTCGTCCGGCAACTCGCTACCCCTAACCCCCTATCAGCCCTCATGCCAATCCCTACGCCTGTCTCCGAAAACCCGACCGACAGCGCCCCTTTGCCCATCCGTTTGTTTGGCCTGCTGGTCGGGATCAACCAGTACCAACACGTGCGGCCGTTGCGCGGACCCGTGGCCGACGTGAAGGCCGTGGAAGATTACCTGCGGAATCAGCCCGAATTTGAGCCGCATCTGCGCATCCTCACCGACGAAGCCGCCAGCAAAACCGCGTTGATTGATGGTTTTCGGACGCACCTTCAGCAGGCCAAAACGGGCGATACCGTGTTTTTTTACTTCTCCGGCCACGGGGCGCAGGAAGAAGCCGATCCCGCCGTTTGGACCACCGAAACCGATGGACGGCTGGAATGCCTGGTGTGTCACGACGGCGGAACCAGCCTGCCCCACGAATTTTTGCTGGCTGATAAAGAACTCCGCTACCTGATTGGGGAGGTGGCCCAAAGGGGGGCGCACGTCGTAACTGTGTCTGATTGCTGCCACTCGGGCGACAACACGCGCAACTACCCCTGGCTCGAAACGGCCATCGGGCAGGACCAGGATATTCGTGAACGCCGCCTGAGCCAGACCGCCCCGCGCCGACCCTGGACGGGTTTTTTGTTCAGCGACCAGCTTTCGGAGGAGGATTTAAAAACCCAGGGCCCCGAAATGGCCCTGCCCCAGGGTGCGCACCTGCAACTGGCCGCCTGCGAATCCGACGAGTCGGCGGTGGAGGTGGCGGGCGAGGGGATTTTCACGAAAAACTTATTGCAGGTACTTCGCGCCAGCGGCGGGGCCATTTCCTACCAGGCGCTCCACAACCGCGTACGGCAGTATATGCGCTTTGGCTACGAGCAACGTCCCCGCATTTACGCCGTGGGCGAAGCCTCACAAACCGCCCTCCAGGCTTTGTTTCTAAACCGGACCGGCAGCGCCGATGCCCAGGCTGTTGAAGTTACCTACAATCCCCGCCAGGGTTGGATGCTCGACGTGGGGGCCATTCACGGCGTTGGGCAAACGAGCCGGGCCATCCAATTGATCGACCCGGCGAGCGGGCAATCGTACCCGGTTGGCCTGGAAACCATCGGCCCGGATTACACCATCCTCCGCGTACCCGAGGCGGTTGGGAATCTTTTGCAAAAAGACAAAATTTACCGGGCAAACGTCGAGGGTCTGCTCAATCAACCTATCCGGCTGCATTTCATCAATGAAAACGGTAGCCCAACTGAGCTAACTGAACTTCTGGCCGCGCTGGCCGAGCGAGCCGAAGCCTGTTTTGTGCCCGAAGAAATCGAGGCCAATGCCGACTACACCCTGCACGTGCGCAATGGCCTCTACTACCTGACCCGCCATTCCGACGCCTTCCGCCCGCTGATCCGGCCCATCCTGGCTGATGATGCGAGTGCTTACACCCAACTGGCCAATTCCGTGCGCCACCTGGCGCGCTGGCATTACCTCCGCGACTTGCAAAATCCTGAAAGTAGCGCGGCGTACCTGAACCTGGAAATCCAACCCGCCGACGCGATGCCCGTACTCCTGACGGAGGCCCAGCCCGAGCCGGTCGAGGTGCTTTTTCAGGAAAAATCGGGTCGGTGGAGCGCGACGATGGACGTGCGGCTGACCAACCCGACCGATCAGCCGGTGTACTGCACGGCGCTGTATCTTTCCCGGGATTTCATGGCTTTCGCGGGCCTGCTGGCCCCCAACACCCGCCTCGAACCCGGCCAGACGATTCACCTCGGTTTGGCCGATAAAAAAAGCCTGACTGGTCGGCGGAGTACCGTGCAACTCCAACTCGAAGAAGTCGTAAGGCAGTACAACTGGCCGGAAGTAGTCGAATATTTTCAGTTAATCCTGACCGTCGATCCGCTTTCGGAGACGACGCTGGCCTTTCTGACGCTGGAATCGCTGCCTTCGCCGCCAACGCTGCAAGACCGGCAACAGGAGATGGCCACGCGGGGGGCACTGATGACCGAAGACGAATCGGCGGACGAATTTCCGGCCTGGTGGACGCAACGCGTCGCGATTCGGATGCCCAATCCGCTGTACAACGTCGTGAGCGCGGCGGAGTTGAGCCAGCGACTCGAACCCGCTGCCGCCGACCAAATCACGACCTTTGCCACGGACATTCTGGCGGATTTTACGCTCGGGCTGTACTACGACATCGTGCCGACCGGTGAAACCTGGCAACCCGATCTGGTGCTCAAGCCCGAAATCAAGCTGATCGCCATCGACCCGGCGGAAAAAGGATTTTGGATGGACCTCAAACTGGGCGTTGCCAATCGGATTGCCACGCGAATGCGCCTACGGCAGTACGAGCAAAACCTGATTCGCTACCCCGACCGCGTTCGGATGGTGGCCGAGGGTGATTCCTGGTTTCAGTACCCCTTTCTGGTGCGCGACGTAATTGATTACCTGTCAGGCGTGTACAACGTGCATTGCCTTTCGGCGGCGGGCGATTTATTGACAAATTACCTCGAAAAACCAGTTTTTCTCCAAACCATTGCGCAGGTGAAACCGGCCTTTTTTCTGTTGAGCGGCGGCGGGAATGACATTCTCGGCGAACAGTTTCAAACCTACCTCCGCGACCAGCCCGACCCCAGTTTACCGTTTCCCCAGCGCTACCTCAACGACAAACTGCTACCCGCTTTGGACGGCTTGCAGGAAACCCACCGCCGCATTTTCCGGCAAGTCCGGCTGGGCTACCCCGAGGTAAAAATCCTGGTACACGGCTACGACTACATTATTCCGGTGGACACCGTGGCGTTTCCCAAAAAATCGAGTTGGCTGGGCAGGTACATGATCGCGCGGGGCATTGCCGACCAGGGCGAGCGCGAAGCCATCATTCGTTACATTCTCGACGAATTCAACCAGCGTCTCCAAGCGGTATCGGCTGAATTTGAGCAGGTTTCGTACATCGACCTGCGCGGCACGGTTCGGCGCACACCCCGCCTGGAGGACTACTGGTTTGACGAAATCCACCCCAACGACAAAGGCTTTCTAAGCGTAACTTCCAAGTTTGTGAAGCAAATCGAAGCAATGAGGAAGCCGACAACTGCTGAATGAGAAGAAAAGGGGCAGTTTGGTATTTTGATTTTTGTCATCCCGACGTAGGAGGGACCTTGCCTGCAAGCCACCCGGCAAGGTCCCTCCTACGTCGGGATGACAAAAAATAGATTTGGAAAGCGACTCTACTTCAAAAAATCAAAATCCTAAACTGCTTCAAAACAAGGACTACGGGAAATTTGCCTTTCTATTCAGCATTCAGCATTCATAATTCAGCATTAAATTCTTCCCCCATGACTGCAATTTGGACCGATGAATTTCTCTGGCAAAAACGCCTTGTGGGCGACCCAATGGCCGATCAGGTGATTACCACGCTCCTGGCCCGGAACCAAAAAGGCGAGGTCGACCAGATTTTTCAGATGCTGGTGCGCAACCGCGATTTCCCCAATCCGGCCTTCGATGCCCTGCCCGTCGACGTGCGCGATCTGGTCGAAGATTACTTCGTAGCCACCCGTCGGTTGCCCGACTGGGCCAATCGGTTTCATCTGATGATTGCCGCCGGGGTGTTCAAGCAGTACGGCCCGCAAATTCTGACGGTGCTGCTCTGCCGGTCGTTGCCGCTGTGCTACACCTGCTGGCGCGGGGCGAAAGTACTGCACCGCACGGGGCGGCTCCAGGTTCACGACGGTTCGATTGGGTCGTTTACGCGGCGGTTGATGGAAACGGCCCAGTTTGTGGTCAACGTGCTCACGCCCAATAGTTTCGAGCACGATGGGCTGGCCATTCTTTCCGCACAAAAAGTGCGGTTGATGCACGCCGCCATTCGCTATTTTGCCCAGGAACACGCCTGGGACCGCGACACGTACGGCATTCCGATCAACCAGGAAGATTTGGTGGGCACCTTGCTTTCGTTCAGCGTCGTGATTGTGGATGGTCTCCGGCAACTCGGCATTGAGCTGACGCCGGAGGAGAGCGAGGCGTATTTTCACGTCTGGAAAATCGTGGGTCATTTCATGGGCATCGACGCCGACCTGCTCAGCGATGACGAAGACGAGTGCCGTTTTTTGATGAACGCTATTTTGGAACAACAGGCCGGGCCATCGAAAGAAGGCACCGAACTTACCGCCGCCTGCATCGACCTGATGGAATCGAAAATGGGCATTGGCCCGATGAAAAACCTCGCTCCCCAGTTCGTCCGCTACTTCACCGGCGACCGGTACGCCGATATGCTGGAGGTACCCAAGGGCGATGCCGCGAGCGATACGCGGATGCTGAACGCCGTGCAACGGGCAGAAAAAGGCTATCGGAGTTTCAGCGAGCGCAACGTACTGCTGGGCGCGATGGGTCGGTCGTTCAGCAATGAAGTCATTCGGATCCTGCTCGAATCGACCAACAAGAGCAAAAACGAGCAGTTTTCCCTGCCCTCCGCCCTGAGTGATGGCTGGCGCTCGGATTTGCCGACGTTCCGGATTCCGCCGCTGACGGGCATCGACGACGCTATTTTTTACTTTGACCAACTGACCCGTCACTTCAAAGCCCAGAACAACCCGATGGGCCTGTTTGCGGCGGTGTACAAACTGGTGACCGAACGGGTGGCGGCGGGTATCAAACTGGGTCTGTTTGAAAATGCCACGATGATGGAAGAAGTAGACGTGCGCTTCTGCACGCTGTATTTCAACGCCATCAACGATTATTTCGACGAAAAACCGGCTGTTGCCCCCTGGCAGGTCTCGTTTGATGCAGCCCGGCTATCGCTCATTACCGACCAGCATATTTTCGTGGCCTGCAACGCCCACATCGGCTACGACCTGGCCCTGGTGGTTTCCGAGTTATTTCCGGGCGAAGCCGTGCATCGCTTCGAGCATGATTTCCAGAAAATGAACGAGTTGTTCGACGCCATGTACGACCAGATGAACGACAACATCGGTCGGATTTTCCGGCCGTTCGGCACGATGCTGAAGTATTTTGACGAAAAAATTGTGGCTACTGAGCGGGCCATCATGCGCAAAGGCCGGGAGCAAGCCTGGGCCAATAGCGTCCGGCTGGCCCAGGCAAAATCCAGTGCGGAGCGGCAGCAATTAATCAACGAATTAGAAAAAGAATCGGCGGCGATGGGCCGTAAACTCGTTCAACCGCCTCTGTTACTGCGTTGGCCGTTGCGTTGGATTGCCCGCAACGAAGTGGGCACCGTGGCCCAAAAAGTGGATGTCATGCTGCGTTCCGCGCTGCTGCCCACGGTTGCCTGATTGGTTTTTAAACCGACTTTTATGAATTTACGTCTACTGCTTTTCCTCCTGACCGGCTTGATGGCTGGCCTCCCGGTGCATTCACAATCGCCGGACTCCGCCCGTAGCCAATCCATCCGGATACGGGACGCCTCGCAAACCTACGAGGTGTTGTCGCACTGTCAGTTGCTGGAAGTGGCCAGTCGGTCGGTTTCGATTCAGGATTTACTCCAAAAACCTGACCAATACCGCTTCGTACCGTACGAACCGAATCGGCTCAAAACCCGCTTTACCCAGTCCAACGCGCACCTGTTCGGGTATTGGTTTGCGATTGATTTGACCAATGAAACCGACCAGGAGCTTTTTCTCCGGTTTGTGTACAGTGGCACCGAAATCATCGACGTGTACGAGGTGGCCGGTAACCAACTGGTGGCCGTCCACAAAATTGGCTCGCTCGAATCGGAACGCGTGTACCCATTCCGCAAGAGTAACCCGTTTTGTCCGCTGCGGGTGAGCCGGGGGCAAACGAGCCGGATTTTCATTTACCAGCAGGGCGTGTACACCGCCTACGTGCCCGTTTTTTGTTCCACCACCCCCAACCTGTTGCAGAACCAGCACCGGGCCGATTTATTCTATGGCCTGTACTACGGGTTCATCCTCATTATCGTGCTGTACAACCTCATTTTGTACCTGCGCGTGCGCGAACCCGACCACCTGTTTTACGGGCTGTGGGTGTTGCTGATGGGTGTGCAGGTGATGCTGTACCGGGGGCATCTCAACGAGTTCTTTTACGCCGCGCACCCCGAAATCGAACGCTACGGGGCGGCCCTGGCGGGTATCATTGGCTTGTGTCACATTTTGTTCACGCTGTCATTTTTACGCCTGCGCGAGCTGGCACCCCGGTTGTACCGGGTGGGAATCGGGATTTTAGGGCTGTTTTTCCTGGCCTTCGTCTGGGACCTGGTCGCCATTCGCCGGGGGGCTTTGCTCGACCTGGTACCCCTGGTTTCCCTGCTGGAAGGGGTGTTCAGCGTGACGGCGGGCGTGGTCGTTTACCGGCTTGGTTTTCGACCGGCGTTGTACTATATTTTTGGGAATATCGCTTTTTTCGCCTGCCTGTTCGCCTTTCTGTTTTATGCCGGTGGTCGGTTACCATACGGCTTTTTTTCCTACAACTCCATCCTGCTGGGGTCGGGCATTGAAATTCTGCTGTTTACTCTGGCCCTGGCCTACAAAATCACGCTGATGAAGCACGACCGCGAACAGGCCGAAACGGAACAATTCCGGCTATTGGACGAAAACCAGCGGCTCATCAGCGAACAGAATTCGATGCTGGAGGAGAAAGTAACCCTGCGCACCGCCGAACTGAACCAGACTCTAAAAAACCTGAAGGATACCCAGTCGCAACTCATTCATGCCGAGAAAATGGCTTCGCTGGGGGAATTGGTGGCGGGCATCGCCCACGAGATTCAGAACCCGCTCAATTTTGTCAACAATTTTGCCGAAGTCAGCGTCGAGTTGGTGGACGAATTGAAAGAGGAAAAGGGGAAAGGGCCGGAACGAAACGACGAACTGGAGGACGATCTGCTCAGCGATTTGTCTGAGAACCTCCAAAAAATCACCCAACACGGCAAACGCGCCGAGGGCATTGTGAAGGGGATGCTTCAGCACTCGCGCAGCAGCACCGGCGAACGCCAACCCACCAACCTCAACGCCCTGGCCGACGAGTACCTGCGACTGGCCTACCACGGCCTGCGGGCCAAAGACAAGGAGTTTAATGCCCAACTCGTCACCGACTTTGCCGCCGATTTGGGGCTTATCGATGCCGTCCCGCAGGATTTGGGCCGAGTGCTGCTCAACCTGTTTAACAACGCCTTTTACGCCGTACACGAAAAAGCGAAAAGCGCGGGTACCAACTACCGGCCCAGCGTTGAGGTGTGTACGGCGCGGCAAAACGGGCAGGTTGTCATTAAGGTAAAAGACAACGGCACGGGAATGCCCGAGAGCGTTCGGCAAAAGATATTTCAACCCTTTTTCACGACTAAACCTCCCGGCCAGGGCACGGGGTTGGGCCTGTCGCTCAGTTACGACATCGTGACCAAAGGCCACGGCGGGGAATTATCCGTAACCTCCACCCAGGGCGAAGGAACCGAAATCACGGTGCGGTTGCCGGGGTAACTAATAATTGAATTTCTCGTAGGGGCAATCCTTTACGGTTGCCCGGCAGCTTAAAACCAGGCTCCAACCGGGCAACCGTAAAGGATTGCCCCTACGAGGTCAAAGTTGGTGGGCGGGAAGGCGCGGGCGAAAAGTGTTCTGCTTCAACCGGCAGGAGTCGCGGTTGAATTGGCATTTTCGATGCGTTAATGGAAAGTGATTACTTGGGTACGCCGTATTTCAGGCGGTTTTTCTTGGAGAGGGGGGTGAGTTTGTCGTTGTTTTCTTTGAACTATTTCAGTGGCCGGGTCATGGTCGGAGCGTTTCGCGATTTCGTTCACAATTCTGAATCTGGACGTTGAGCAATTGTCGCAACTGCTTCAGCGAATCGGCGTTGAACGAGCTTATCGTCGCCGCATCATCGAGTCGAATGTTGACGTTCCCGTCGACGTTCAACTCGCTGGTCCGTTTTTCGGCTTCGCGGTAGGTTTCCATCGCCAGGTCGTACTCCTGAGACTCCTCGTAGCTTTGGGCCTTTTTTTGCAAGGCGTCGATTTCCTGTAGTTTCACCTTGCTGAGCGTCGCGCCCATCGAGGCTACCACCTGCTTGGTTGTTTCCCACAAGGTGTAGACCGCCACGCCCGCCCCTAACGCCAGCACCAAGATAACCACTACGGCCACCACCCAACGCCGCAACCGACGGTTTTTGCGGCGTTGCTCTTCGAGTTCGGCCTGCTGCTGCTTTTGCAACAGCGCCCGGCTCGCCTGCACAA
>JAJAZB010000027.1 GCA_026785975.1 Cytophagaceae bacterium
AATTCGAGGAAACCGGGCGGTATGTTAACCTGGGATTAACTCACATCAAATACCGGTTTCAGGTCGTGGACGACCTGGCCCGGCAGTATGATTTGCTGCTGGTTGACCACCCGTTTATCCGTACGGCGGCCCGAAATGGCCTGTTCGTGCCGATGGGCGATTACGTTCCGACATTGGAATTAGTGACGTTGCAGGAACAAAGTGCCGGGCCATCATTCAAAAGTTATCTCTACGACGACCACCTTTGGGCCTTGCCGGTCGATGCCGCCACGCAGGTGTCGGTGGCTCGTATCGACTGGTTTGCCCGTGAAGGCCGGACACTGCCAGCCAATTGGGGCGAGGTCGTTTTGTTAGCCAAAGAAACGGGCGGTGCCACGTCTGGCAAAGTAGGGATGCCGATGGCTCCGATGGGCTTGCTGTGCGGGTTTTTCTCGCTTTACGCCAATCAGTTTGAGCCGCCATTTATCGAGGACGAGTGGGCGATTGATACCGAAAAAGCCGCGTTCGTTTGCCAGCAACTTAAAGACCTATATGACATTATCGGCCCTGAATACCTGACCCAATACCCCGTTGCGCTGCTGAACCGGATGGCCCAAACCGATACGTTAGTGTATATGCCGATTTGCTTCGGCTACGCCAACTACGGCATGGCTGGGTACGCGGCTAACCGCCTGACCTTCGGCCCATTGCCGGGTTCACGACCGAACGCGGCCCGTCCCGACGGGGCAACACTGGGCGGGGTTGGGATTACGGTATCGGCTTCATCAAAATACATCGAAACTGCCGTTGATTATTGCCGCTGGGTGGCCGGGGCCGAATGCCAGTCAACGATATACGCGCTGGCTGGTGGGCAACCCGCCAACCGCGTCGCCTGGGAAAGCCCGTTGCTGAACAGCCTGACCACCAATTTTTACGAGAATACCCGCGAAACGCTGGAAAAGGCGTTTGTCCGGCCTCGCTTCGATGGGTTCCACCATTTCCAGACCGAAGCCGCCCGGTTGCTGCAACAGTTTTTGCGCGACGGGCTGCCTCCCGAACCCGTGATTAATCAGTTGAAATCTACCTTTGAAACCGCCCGGCACTATGCGATTAGCCACTAAAACCGCCCTCGTCACCGGCTCTTCGCGGGGCATCGGCAAAGCCATTGCGCTGCAATTGGCGCGGGAAGGCTGCGCGGTTGTGGTGCATTACCGCGAAAATGAAGACGAAGCCAATGACGTGGCCGAAACGATCCAGGACAGCGGTGGGACGGCTTACGTACTACAGGCCGACCTGACCGACGTGTCGCAGGCGATCCGGTTGGGCGAAGAAGCCTGGGCCGTGACGGGTGGACTGGACTTTCTGGTCAACAACGCCGGGGTTTCGCACAAAACCTATTTTCTGGACGTGACAGAAGCCGATTTCGATCAGTTTTCCAATGTTAATTTCAAAAGCACCACGTTTCTAACCCAAACCGTCGCCCGGAAGATGGTCGAAACCGGGCGGGAAGGCAGTATTTACACTGTCACATCGGTCAACGGCATCCGGCCTGGCCTGGGTCTGAGTATCTACGGCGCGACTAAGGGCGCACTCGAAACGCTGATGCGTGGGGTGGCGATGGAGCTTGGGCCACATGGCATTCGGGTCAATACGCTCGTGGTGGGAGCCATCGAAACCGACATGAACCAGACCGTCCGGGATAATCCCGATTTGTTGAAGACTGTAAATGAAGGAATTCCGATGGGCCGGTTCGGGCAACCCGATGAGATCGCGGCTGTGATAACCGACCTGCTGGCATCGGGTAGCTATATGACCGGCGCCAGCATTACGATTGATGGTGGCCTGCTGCTGATGCGGGGCTACGGAAAAAACAAACCTTACCAGAAGCCATGACGCTATCCTTCCTCTTCTTTGGCAATCAGCCCGACGAAAAATGGGTGCTTTCCCGGCAAATGGGCGTTACCCACGCTATTGCCAAACTCGCCCCCGACCTCACCGGCGATCTGCCCATCTATGATTTTGATTCACTGAAACGTTCCAAAGAAATCTTCGCGGAAAACGGCCTCGACCTTATCGGATTGGAAGGCGACCAGTTCGACATGAGCCGGATAAAACTCGGTCTGCCCGGACGTGACGAAGACCTCGAACGCTACCGGCAAATGCTCGACAATATGGGGCGGCTTGGTATCAAGTTGCTCTGTTACAATTTCATGGCAACAGGCTGGTACCGTACCCACAAAGCCCTGCCCGAACGCGCCGGGGCGTTGGTGAGCGGCTTCGACTGGACAACCGCCCAAAACGAGCCGGATACGCCCTACGGCAAAATTTCTGCCACCCAGATTTGGGAGAACTATGCCTATTTTCTCGAAAACGTCCTGCCCGCAGCCGAAGTTGCCGGGGTTCAACTCGCCCTGCATCCCGACGATCCACCTGTTCCGACGCTGCACGGTATCGACCGGATTTTTATCAACGCCGAGGCCACGCGCCGGGCGTTGTCCCTGTCGGACAGCCCCGCGCACGGCCTCACCTTTTGCCAGGGCACTTACACTACGATGGGCGAACCCGTAGCCGACCTGATTCGGGAATGGAAAGACCGCATTCGCTTCGTGCATATCCGCGATGTGGTCGGCACGCCCGACAATTTCCGCGAAACGTTCCACGACAACGGCCCCACCGACATGGTAGCGATGTTTCGGGCGTACCGGGAAGCGGGCATCGACGTACCCATCCGCTCCGACCACGTACCGACGATGGCGGGCGAAACCAACCAGCAACACGTCTACGAAATTAAAGGAAACCTATTTGGCATTGGCTACATGAAAGGCATTATGGAATCTTTAACTATGATAAAAAAATGAGAAGCCTATTCTTTTTTCTTCTGACAGTCAGTCAGTTGTTCGTAGGCGAGGCTATTGCGCAGCAAACCATTGAAAAACAACTCTGGCAACCGTACCGCATTACGCCACGCACGGGAGCGCAGCACCTCGACCTGTCGGGCAGCGGCTGGACGCTGGGCCACACCGACCAGCCGATTCAGGCTATCCGAGAGTTGGCCAACGTCAAGGATGCGTTTCAAACCAGCATTCCCAATTCCGTGCAGTGGTCGTATTTCAAGGCCGGGAAACTGCCGCACCCCTACTATCACCTCAATTCACTGCAATACACGTTTACGGACGAGAAAGTGTGGTACTACCAGAAAGCTTTCCCGATGCCGAAGAAAAACCCGTCCGACCTTGTTTTCCTCTGTTTCGAGGGAGTCGATTATTTTTATAAAGTCTGGGTTAACGATTAGCTCGTGGGGGTTAACGAAGGTATGTTTGGCGGGCCGATGGTCGAAATCAGCCGTTTGCTCAAAGCCGAAAATAAACTGGTGGTGGAAGTGAAGGCCGGCAATTGGGGCAACAAAGCGACAGCTCTCGAAGACCTGCCCCGCAACGCTTCGGGTAGCCTGGATTATTCCAAACGCAAAGGTTTTAATCCCAGGGCCAGTGGGCGCATCGTCAAGCCCTGGGTCATTTCGGGGGGTAGCGGGGGCGAGCCTTTTTTCAGCGTGGGCATGTGGCAGGGCGTTCGGCTGGAGGTCGTACCGGAATTTCATCTGGAACGACCCTTCCTGACCACCCAAACCGTCGCCAACAACCAGGCTAATCTTCATCTGTCGTGCGAGGTGTTTGCCAAATCACATTCCCTGCAAAAAACACTGCATCCGTGGAAGAATACGCAAATTAACCACCCCAACGCCAGGGGAACCGTGTACAAACCTGTTGCCGAAAAACTAACGGTTCTGGTCGAGATACGGCCCAAATCCGTGTCTGCCGCCACCGGAAGCCCGGCACCTGTTTTGGTAAAAGAGTATCCCCTTAACCTTTACGAAGGGCAAAACTGGCTTGAACAGAACCTGACCCTACCTAATCCCAAGCTCTGGAACCCGAACGGTCTGGGCGAGGCCAATCTGTATGAAGTTAGACTGAGCCTGAAAAAAGATGGTCAAATAACTGATCGGCTGGCCTTCGACTACGGTATCCGCACCATTGAGCGGGTAGCCACGGCGGGTCCCCGCGCGTTCGACCGCTGGGAAAACTGGCAGTTTGTGGTCAACGGCCAGAAACTGTTTGTTAAGGGTATGAACTTCATGCCGCAGGATATTTTGCTGGATCTACCCCGCGAACGATACCGCTGGACGCTCGAAGCCGCCAAGAAAATGGGGGTTCAACTGATTCGCATCTGGGGGGGCGGGTTGCTGGAAACCGAGTACCTCTACGACCTCTGCAACGAGATGGGCATCATGGTCTGGCAGGATTTTCCCATCGGTAATCAGGACACGCCTGACTACCCGCAGGATATCTGGGAGGCCGGAGTGGTGCAAAACATCGTACGGCTTCGTAACCATCCGTCGCTGGTGGTTTGGTGCGGAGGCAACGAGTTTAATCCTTACGCCTACGGCAATGCCGCCACGCTGGGCATCCTCGAACGAAACCTCGACATTTTTGACCCCCACCGTTTTTACGTCCGCACCACGCCCGACGACGGTTCCATGCACGCCTACCCCGACATGGACCCCACCTGGTACAACCGTAGCTACAAGAACGAAGCCTGGGTGTCGGAAACGGGGATGCACTCCATGCCCGAAGCGAGCGTATTTCGCGAAACGGTCAGCCAAAAAGAATTTTTTGATTTGGGGAAAATGTGGGAGCAGGACTTCCAAAAAACTCACCCCGAATTTATTCATCACTTCACCGAGTACGGCCCCGCCCGCGTTCCCCGGATGCTGAGCCGGGCCTCGCACATCACCGATGTAACGAACCCTGACCTTGATGCCATCACCGAAGCTACGCAGGTGGGAGCCGGTGAGTTTTACCAAATCATGTCCGAAAAAATGCAGGGCAACTACCCCGTCACCGCCGGCCTGATGCCCTGGGTATTCAAGCGGCACTGGCCCGTTATTGCCATTCAGATGATGGACTGGTTTGGGCAGGCGGCTGCACCCTATTACTTCCTGAAACGGACTTACGAACCCTCGCACGTAGCCCTCGACCTGCCACGTCTACTCTGGAAAAAAGGCGAGAAAATACCCCTGAACCTGAAAATCACCCATTCGCTGCCAGGCGATCTGAACGGCCGCGTGACCGTGACGAGATACGACGACGGATTCAAAAAACTGTACGAGAAGCAGGTAGCCGTTAGCCAGAAAGCTACCAGTTGGGCTACCGTAACGCCCCTGATTCCGGGTGGTGACTTTCAGATTCCCGCCGATTACCAAGACCGCTTTGTGTTTTTAGTGGCCGAGTACCGGGACAGGGCGGGCAAACTCGTTTCGCGGTCCATGTACTATCCCCGGGTCTTATCGATGATGGAAGACCTGGCTTTTTACCAGAAATACCTGAGCGAACCCATTGATTGGATAACGCTGGAAAAAGGACCGTTCCTCAAACCAACCGTCGCCAAAACAGCCACGACTCTGACTCTGAACGTTATTTCCAGCAAGGCTGCTGCCGACGACCGCAGCCGAATTGCAATCCGGGTCACGAACACCGGAAAGACCCCGGCCTTTATGACCCAAATCGACATCACGGGTACGAAACGGGCCTTCACCGCCGATGACAATTACACTTGGCTGGCAGCGGGCGAGAGTCGTGATATCGTCCTGGACGTACTCTGGCGCGAACCCGACAACAAACGCAGTGCTGTGGTGAATGTTTCGGCCTGGAACGCGCCTAAAACCGAAGTCAAGCTATGATTGAAACTCCGAAACCGGCCGTTACTGCCTCGCCTGTGGTTCGCTACAAGTGGGAACTGCTGGCTTTGCTGTGGGGGGCCTTCTTCCTCAATCAGGCCGACCGGCAGATTTTTAGCGTGGTTTTGCCCCTGATTCGCAAAGACCTCGGCCTGACTGATGCCGAACTGGGTTTGATTGCCTCGGCTTTAGTGTGGACGTATGGGCTGCTGGTGCCGATAGCGGGTTTCATCGGTGACCGATTGCCGCGCCGAAATATTCTGGGTTTCTGCCTGCTGTTCTGGTCGGTCGCGACGCTCTTTACCGGGACTTGTTCCACGCTGCTGCAATTCATTGGCTTGCGGGGCATCGGTACGGGCGGGGGCGAAGCGTTTTACGCGCCCTCGGCCAACGCACTATTGGGCGAAACGTACCCCGAAAAGCGGGCGTTTGTGCTGTCAATCCACCAAACGGCCGCCTACTTCGGCATTATTCTGAGCGGCCTGATTGCCGGGTACGTGGGCGAGCACTACGGCTGGCGAAACGCTTTTTATGGCTTCGGTAGTCTGGGCGTGGTACTGGCTGCGGTATTTTTCTGGCGAATACCGAAAGATAGTCCCAACGTTGGCATCGTGGGTCAGCGGCCCCTGTTGACCGAAATCGGCGCCACGGCCCGGATTGTGGTCAGGAAGCCGACGGTCGTTTTACTTACGCTGGCCTTTGGCTGCATGGTATTCGTCAATGTTGGCTATTTAACCTGGATGCCCTCATTTCTGGCCGAAAAGTTTGGCCTCAGCCTGACCGAAGCGGGGTTTTCATCCTTGTTTTACCATCACCTCGGCGCGTTTCTGGGGGTCTTGTCGGGGGCCAGAATCGCCGATCAGTACGCCAAAATCAATCCCCGTGCCCGACTGCTGGTGCAGGCTGCGGGGCTGTTACTGGGCGCGCCGTTTATCTACTGGATCAGCATGAGCAACACCCAAACGCTGACCTACGCGGCTCTGTTTGGGTTCGGAATTTTCCGGGGCTGGTACGATTCCAACATCGTGGCTTCGCTTTATGAAGTGGTTTCGCCTACCATCCGGTCGTCGGCCTACGGGCTGATGCTGGCCTGTGCGTTTCTCATCGGCGCGTCGGCTCCGTATCTACTGGGCGTACTCAAGCCCACCCTGGGGCTGACGGTCGGGCTGGCGAGTTTGTCGTGGGCGTATGTGCTGGGGGCCGCGCTGATTGGCAGCGGGGCAGTTTGGTTCTTTGACAAAGACCGGGAGCCGAGCCTATGAATCAGTCTCACACGATACAAACCCTGGCGACCGGCCTGAATTTCCCCGAAGGCCCCGCTTTCGCGCCCGATGGCAGTTTTTGGGCCGTTGAACTAAAAGGCGCGGGCCTGGTCAATATCCAAAGTGGCATAGTCAACCGCTATCCCGTGGGCGGCAGTCCGAACGGCATCGCTATCGACAAATCCGGTAAAGTGTGGTTCTGCGACTCCGAACAGAACGCCATCCGCTGCTTCGACCCCGCAACCGGCCAAACCGAAACAAAAGCCAGTACCGTAGCGGGCGAACCACTCGACAAGCCGAACGACCTTGCCTTCGACCGGGCCGGGAATCTGCTATTCACCTGCCCCGGCAACTCGCGGCAACAACCCACTGGGTACGTGTGCGTACGAACGCCCGATGGGGAGGTGCGGAAAATCAGCACGGACAAATACTTCCCCAATGGGCTGGCTTTCAGCGCCGATGGGCAAACGCTGGTTGTTGCCGAAACCTACCGACATCGCTTGTGGGAAGGAGACTGGAATCACGAGCGGGGTGAATTGGCCAACGCCCACGTTTGGGCAACTGTGGAGGGTCCACAAGGGCCGGGCGGACCGGATGGCATGGCGTTTGGCGACGATGGCAACTTGTACGTGGCTGTATACGGAACAGGCTGCATCCACGTCGTTTCGCCAGGCGGGCAGGTCATTGAACGAATCGAATTACCTGGTCGAAATCCAACCAACTGCGCCTTCGACCCGTCGGGGCAACTCGGCTTAGTCGTCACTGAAGCCGAACATGGGCAGCTCCTGAGCGTAAAAACGGGAACCAGCGGCATTACCTTATTTAACTAAGTAAAACTAATTAAACTAAAATCGCCATGAGTGTCGATCAGTACAAGAAAGAAGTGGGCCTGATGAACTTAGACAAGTTGATTGAGAGCCGGGAAGGTATAGCCGATGTGCGCTTTCCCATAACCGAAAAAGAACTCTTATTGCGGTTTGAGCAGCTCTACACGGGAGCCGTCAATGATGTGTTGCGGGAGTTTTGTCTCCTTAACCAGGCCCTGCCCGGCCATATTGTGCCACTCCGGGAGTATCGCACCATTGCGGGGTTTGCCTTTACAGTCAAGAGTGCTCCGAATGCGATGGTAAGTGGCGAGATGGAATTCCGCACCCAGATGCTCGACCAGATGCACGAGGATTCATTCGTACTTTGGGATACCACCAACGACACGAAAGCGACGCTGTGGGGGGGCGTAATGACGGCTACGGCGAAGAGCAAGGGCGTAAAAGCGGCCTGTATTGATGGGGGTATCCGCGACACGCACCAGATTCTGGAGGCTGATTTTCCAGTGTTTTACAAATACCGCATCTCCAACGGTAGCCTGGGTCGCTGTCTTATCACGCATTTTCAGGTAACGCTCCAGATTGGCGACGTGACCATAAAACCCGGCGACGTGGTGCTGGGCGACATCGACGGGGTATTGGTGGTGCCGCGCGACATGGCCTACGAGGTGCTGATGCGGGCAGAGGAAATCATCGAAAATGAAAAAATGATCTTCGGCTGGGTGCAGGAAGGGCAGTCTATTCAGGAAATCACCGAAAAGGGCGGGTATTTCTGAACACGTCATGACCGCCATCAGTAACCCAACGTTTCATTTACTCACTCACTATCCTATGAAATTCCGCTTTCTGCTCCTTGTGCTGTTCATCTCGCCAGTCGTTCATGCCCAGGAGACTACTTTAGCACAACCGTACTACATCACGCCCCGCACAGGCAATCAGCACGTCGATCTCAGGAGCGATTGGGAGTTGGGCTACGCGGATGCGGCTGTAAAATCGGTGACAGACCTGAAATCCGTCACCAACTGGATTACCGTTGCCGAACCCACTACGGTTCAGATGGCCCTGACCAAAGCCGGTAAGCTACCCCACCCATACAGTCACCTGAACGCTAAAGACCATGCCTGGGTGGACAAGAAGGTATGGTACTACCGCAAAAGCGTGACGCTACATCCGTCGGCGACGCAGGGAGCATACGTCTTTTTGTGCTTCGACGGCCTTGACTATTTCAGCAAAGTCTGGCTGAACGGTCAGCTATTGGGTACGCACGAAGGTATGTTCGGTGGCCCGGCGGTGGAGGTGAGTAAGTTGCTCAAACCAGATGTGCCGACGGAGGTAATTGTGGAGGTGCGGTCGGCCAACTACGGTAACTGGGACAAGTTCGACTACAAGAAACCGGGTCGCATCATCAAGTCCATCGACCAGGCCGGGGGCGAAGGATCGAAACCCTTTTTTGCGCTGGGTATGTGGCGCAAAGCCCGTTTCGAGATTGTGCCACCCATTCACCTGGAGCGGCCCTACATCGTGACAAAAACCGTGTCGCCGACCAAAGCGGTGTTGTCGTTCGAGACGGAGGTGTTTGTGCGCAAACAGTCGCTGGATTATCCCCTTCACCCGTGGAACAATCAGATTCTGACGCGCGGGGCACTGCCGGCTCAGGTTGTCAAGGCCCCTGAAAAACTTCAGCTTGCCGTGACCTTCAGCTACGGGGGCAAAGCAGTACTGACCAAGCGGTATCCCCTCCAGCTCCTTGAAGGGCGCAACTGGGTTCAGCAGGAAATTACCCTCGATAACGGCAACGGTGGCCCGCCCAAACTCTGGATGCCGGTTGGCATGGGCACCCCAAACCTCTACCAGGTTAGTGTAGCCCTGATTCAAGACAATGCTGTCCGGGACGAGATTCAGTTTGCGCAGGGTATCCGAACGATACAAACGGTGCAGAGCCAGGGGGTTCGTACCAATGAGCGCTGGGATAACCTCCAGTTTGTGGTGAACAACCAGCCCATTTTTGTCAAGGGCGTGAACTGGATGCCTGCCGATGCGCTGCTGGATTTGCCGCCCCAAAAGTACCGCTGGCTGCTGGGAATGGCCAAAGCATCTGGCATTCAGATGATCCGGGCCTGGGGTGGTGGCGTGATTGAGACCGAAGATTTTTACAACGTTTGTGATTCGCTGGGTCTGATGGTCTGGCAGGATTTTCCGGTCTGGCACCAGGATACGCCCGACCGTCCGCAGGACATCTGGGAAGCGCAGGTGCTGCAAACCATCTTCCGGTTACGCAATCGGGCCTCGCTGGCGCTGTACTGCGGGGGGAACGGCTTCAATCCGTATTCGTCGGGCAGTGTGAGTACGCTGGGTATTGTGGAGCGAAATCTGAAACGGTTCGACCCCAGTCGGCCGTTTATCCCCACCACCTCCGACGCTGGCAATGTACACACTTACCCCGACATGGACCCCGCCCGGTTTGCGCATCTCTACCAGCACACGCCGTTTATTGCGGAGGCCGGTATTCACAGCGTACAGGAGGCCAACTCGTTACGCGAGATCATCACCGCCAGTGAATTTACCGATCTGGGTAAACTGAGCGACAAGGCGTTCGCGGCCACACATCCCGAAATTATTAGCCACTTCGCCGAATATTACCCGTACCGCGTACCCCGAATGGTGAGCCGGGCCACACACATCAGCGACATCAAGAATCCGACCATCGAGAGTCTGGCTGAAGCCTCACAAATTGGCGCTGGTGAATTTTATCAGCTCTTGTCAGACGGGTTTCAGGCCAATTACCCGGTCACAACGGGCGTGATGCCCTGGGTATTTAACCGACCGTGGCCCGTTTTTTCGGGTATCATGCTGGTCGATGGGTTCAATCAACCGACCGCGTCGTATTATTTCCTGAAACGTACCTACGAACCAATCCATCTTGCCCTTGAACTACCGTATCTGCTGTGGGCACCGGGCGAATCGCTGGCCATCAAAACGGCACTGATTCATACGGCCACGCCCGTACCCAAAAACGCGAAGGTCTCCGTCACAATCTATGCGGATGATTACAAGAAGGTTTGGCAAAAGTCAACGCAGGTAGCATCCATCGCACCCGAAACGGGCGTTCGCCACGATTCGCTGGGTACGTTCGTGGTGCCTGAAACCTTCCGGGACCGCTTTTTTTACGTGGTCGCCGAGCTGACGAATGCTACCGGCGGTGTCATCTCCCGTTCGGTATATTGGCCCCGTTGCCTGAGCGCCGTCAACGAGGATTCGACCAAGAAATTATTGCGGGAAGAACCGGCAACATACGACAAGATTGGTGAGTCGTGGATACCCCTGCCCAACGGCCCGTGGCTGAAACCAACGGCGGCAAACGTACCCACTTCGCTAACCATGCAGGTACTGAGCAACAAAGTGACCGAAACCAACCAGAGCCAGCTAACCGTCCGGGTAAAAAATACGGGTACTGTGCCTTCGTTCATGACACAGCTTGACATTTCGGGTGTTCAGCGCGCGTTTTACGCCAGCGACAATTTTACCTGGCTGGCGCCGGGAGAAACCAGAGACATCGCCGTTTCCGTATGGTGGCGCGGTCCTAAGGACTCGGCCCTGCTGACAGTAGGTGCCTGGAATGTCCCGGTACAGTCGATTAAGCTGTTTTAGCCACTCGCAAAGTAAAACGTTCGTGCAAGCATAAGCACCCCAGGGGTACGAATACTCCGTTTATATCAGCCTTTTTTCCGCAGTCAGTATGCCTAACACAAACACAAGACAACGATTTTTTTTAGTGGCTTTTGCCGGGCTGATATCGGTCGGCCTGATGATCAAAAATCCGGTTCCCGATACCGATTGGGCCGAGTACAATGGCGATGGCGGGCGCAGTCATTATTCGCCCCTGAATCAGATTACGCCTGATAACGTACAGCAGCTCAAGGTAGCCTGGACCTATGCATCGGGCGGGGCTGATTCGGTTCGCAACAGTACCCAGATGCAGTGCAACCCCATTGTCGTTGGGGGCAGGCTATACGGTGTTTCGGCCAATACTCAGGCGTTTGCGGTCGATGCGGCCACCGGGAAAGAACGCTGGAAAACTAATCTGCCCGATACCGAGGGCACTACCAGCCGGGGGGTAACCTACTGGACCGACGGAACGGACGGACGCATTTTCTTTGGCGTTGGCAACTGGCTCTACGCCCTGGATGCCGCCACCGGAGCAGTCATCAACGGGTTTGGCCAGAACGGTCGTATCAATCTGCTGACCGGCATCACCCGCCCCGGTGCGGACCAATACGTGCGATCCAACACACCCAACACCGTTTATAAGAACCTGCTCATTGTTGGCGCACGGGTTTCGGAAGGCGAAACGGCCCTGCTGGGCGACATTCGGGCGTACGATGTACGAACAGGCCAAAAAATCTGGACGTTTCACACCATTCCCCAACCCGGTGAGCCGGGTTATTCAACCTGGTCACCGGCCAATCCGCGCGAACGGCTGGGGGGAGCCAATGCCTGGGCGGGGATGGCCATCGACCGGCAGCGCGGCATTGTTTACGTACCCACTGGCTCGGCAGCGTTTGATTTCTATGGCGGCAATCGGAAAGGAGACAACCTCTACGCCAACTGCCTGCTGGCCTTAGATGCGGCCACGGGCAAACGGCTATGGCATTTTCAGTTCGTGCACCACGACATCTGGGACCGTGACCCGCCCGCGCCACCCAACCTGTTGACCGTAACACAGGGGGGAAAACGTATTGATGCAGTAGCACAGATTACCAAGCAGGGGCAGGTGTTTATCTTTGACCGGGTGACGGGTAAGCCGCTGTTTCCGGTGGTCGAAAAAGCCGTGGCAACCGACGGTGTAGCTGGTGAGCAACCCAGCCGCACCCAGCCCTTTCCGCTCAAACCAGCCCCCTTTACCCGGCAGACGTTTACCGAAAAAGACATTAATCCGTGGGCGGGCAACCGGGACGAGATCGTGGCCAGTTTGAAAAAGGCCCGCACGGGCAGCGCCTATATTCCGCTCAACTCGGCCATGACCATTTTCTTTCCCGGTACGGATGGTGGCGCGCAGTGGGGCGGAGCAGCTACCGATCCTGACGGGACGATTTACATCCCGGCCAAGCAGAACCCGTGCTATTCGACCCTGATACCCAGCGAACAACCGCTGGCTACCACGGGTAAGGCATCCGTTACGGGCGCAAACTTATACGCCCTGAATTGTAAAGCCTGCCACGGGGCCGACCGACGGGGTAACCACGATGGCTCCTACCCCTCGCTGTTGGGCGTAGAGGCCCGGCTGTCGACCGATGCTATCCATCAGGTGCTGGCGAAAGGACGGGGAATGATGCCTTCGTTTTCGCATCTGCCCGAAACCGAACGCAAAGCCATCATTGATTTTCTCCAAAATAAAACAACATCGGCCCAGCCCTTCAGTGCCAAAAAGGGTGGATTACCTTATCAGCATACCGGCTACAATCGCTGGTACGATAGCAATGGCTATCCCGTGAGTGCGCCACCGTGGGGTACGTTAACGGCTATTGACCTCAACACCGGCGAGCACCGCTGGCAAGTCCCTTTGGGTGAATACCCTGAACTGACAGCCAAAGGCATTGCGCCAACCGGCACCGACAATTACGGAGGGCCGTTAGTGACGGGAAGCGGCCTGCTGTTCATTGCCGCCAGCCGGGATAGCCAACTGCGGGCCATCGACAAAAAAACGGGCAAAATCCTTTGGCAGGCACCCCTGCCGGCTGCGGGCTTTGCCAGCCCGACCACCTATTCGGCAGGCGGCAAACAGTATGTCGTGATTGCCTGCGGGGGTGGCAAACTGGGCCGTAAATCGGGGGATCGCTACGTGTCATTTGCCTTAGAACCTTAATAAGAAGCTACTTAACCTGCAATTACCATGTCCCCGAATGTGCTCAAAGTTGGGTTGATTGGCTTTGGTTTATCAGGACGTTACTTTCACGCCCCGTTTTTAGCGGTTCATCCCGGCTTTCGTTTAGCAAAGGTGGTCAGCAGCCGACCCGCCGACGTGGCTGCGTTCGACCCCACGATCGAGACAGTTGCCTCGGTTGATGACCTATTGGCCGACGATTCCATCCAGTTGATCTTCATCTGCTCACCCAATGAAACCCATTTTCACTATGCCAGGGCGGCTCTGGAACACCACAAGCACGTGGTGATTGAAAAGCCATTTGCCCTCAACGAGCCGGAAACCAATCAGTTACTTGATTTGGCTGAAAAACGGGGACTGGTGGCGGTAGCGTTTCAGAACCGGCGGTGGGATGCTGACTTTCTGACCATCAAACGATTACTGGCCGACGACAGGCTGGGCAACGTTCTTGATTACGAAGCCAGGTATGATCGATTAATGCTGGTTAGTGATCTCCAATCCTGGAAAGAGCAGTCGGGCGAGGGACATGGCAGCTTATTTAACCTCGGCCCGCACCTGATTGATCAGGCCCTGCATCTGTTTGGCCCTCCGGAAAGCGTTTGGGCCGATATTCGTGTGATTCGACCCAATAGCCAGGTGGAGGATTGCTTCACGATTCGGTTAAATTATCCCGACACGCAGGTTACGTTAAAATCGAGCCTGATGGTTCATCAGAACGAACGTCGCTTTTTACTGCATGGTACAGCAGGGTCGTTTAGTAAAGGAGGCCTGGATACTCAGGAGCCGCTGCTTCGGCAGAATCGGTTGCCGGGCACGCATGACTGGGGCCGTGAACCGGAAGCGCAGTGGGGCCTGCTCACCCATGACGGCGAGTCGGAACGGGTAGAAAGCGTACCGGGCAATTACATGGCGTTTTACGATGGTCTCTACGATTCCGTTGTCCACCGGGCGGAGCCAGTCATAAAGCCCGATGAGATCCGTCAGATTGCCCGAGTGCTTGCGCTGGCTAAACAAAGCAGTCATACAGGCCGACGACTGCCCTACTGAGTAGATGATTGCCCAGCTACCCAGCCCACTACCGACCTGAACCCACGTTTCGATGTCAATACGCTCGACCAACTACCGCTGGCAGATCACCGCCTTACTCTTTGTGGCGACCACAATCAACTATTTGGACAGACAGGTAATCAGTCTGCTCAAACCAACCCTCGAACGCATTTTTGCCTGGACAGAAACTGACTACAGTCACGTGGTCATGGCTTTTCAGGGTGCCTATGCCCTGAGTTTCGTCGCCTTCGGTTGGGGAATTGACCGAATTGGGGCAAAGACAATACCGATCCGACCCGAACGATAAAGAGCGATTTCTGGCCCGCCGAACTGCTCATTGACGCGGGCTTTGCCATTGCCGCCTTTCACGTAAGCGATGTGGCGGCTGACAATAAAGACACGTTCCAGAACGGGATTTTACAACTGTTATATCCCGAAC
>JAJAZB010000028.1 GCA_026785975.1 Cytophagaceae bacterium
CCACCGCGGGCCTGGGACCAACCCGCGTGGGGGTCCCCCCCCCGGTTTTTTAACCTATGCCCCAGCCGGGCAACCGCAAGCGGAACGCCGCCCGGAGTTGCCCCTACGATTGAGAAACGGTACCAAAACGTGGAACGCCGGGACACCACAAGACAATAAGAACTCAAACGATTATGTTGAAAAAAATCCTCCTTGCCAACCTGTTTTTGAGTTTGCTGGTCGTCAACGCTTCGGCGCAAGTGCTGACGCCCGCCACCTGGTCATGGAAGGCGGGTAAGTCCAATGCCAAGGTGGGTGAAACCGTCGAAATCGTGTTTATGGCCAGTATCAATCCCGGCTGGCACGTCTTTTCGTCGGATCAGGACCCGAACGTCGGGCCACTGCCGACCATCGTCGAGTTTAAGAAAAATAAGACGTTTGCGCTGGTGGGTACCCTCCGGCCCGTGGGCAACCCCATTCAGAAAAAAGACGAAATTTTTGATGGCCCCGTCCGCTACTTTCAAAGTCGGGCGGAGTTTCGCCAGAAAGTCAAAATTCTGGGTGTAAAACCCATACTCGAAGGCAGTATTTCGGGCCAGGCCTGCACCGACGAAGATGGGCGCTGTGTGCCGCTCAACGAGGATTTTAAGATTGAAAAACTAACCGTTGTCGCCGTTGCCGTTCCAGAAACGGCGACAGCCTCCACGTCGGCGGCGCCCATCGCGAAAGTCGAACCAACGCCCAAGAAAATTGAACCCGTTGTTCCGGTCGAAGCCACTCCGCCTGCTCCCGACACGACCAACGCGGCGGCTGAAGCGGGTACGCCGCCCGTCATGCCGCTGATTGGATCGCTGCAAAAGCCCAATGATTCGCTCTGGGGTTTCTTTCTGCTGGCGCTGGCGGCGGGCTTCGGCGCGTTGCTGACACCCTGCGTTTACCCGATTATTCCGATGACGGTCAGTTATTTCACCGGGCAAAGAGGCTCGCGGGGCAAAACTCTGGCGGGCGTGTACGGCCTGTCGATCGTGGCGATTTACGTGCTGTTCGGAACGTTAGTGTCGTGGCTGTTTGGGGCCAGTTTTGCCAATTTTCTGGCGACGCACTGGTTACCCAACGTGCTGTTTTTCCTCGTGTTCGTGCTGTTTGGTTTGTCGTTTCTGGGTTGGTTCGAGATTGTTTTGCCGAGTTCACTCGTCAATAAAATGGACGCCCACGCCGAAAAAGGCGGCTTGACGGGGGTATTTTTTATGGCCTTTACGCTGGTGCTGGTTAGCTTTTCCTGCACCGGCCCGCTGGCGGGGAGCATTCTGATTGCGGGCGCGCAGGGCCAGGTCATCAAGCCGGTTATTGGGATGTTGGGTTTTTCGCTGGCCTTCGCGGTGCCGTTCACGCTACTAGCTGTTTTCCCGGAATGGATGAAATCGTTGCCCAAGTCGGGGGGCTGGCTCAACGCGGTCAAAGTGGTTTTTGGTTTTCTTGAACTGGCCTTTGCGCTGAAATTCCTCAGCACCGCCGATCAGGTGTACCACTGGGGCATCCTCGATCGCGAGGTGTACCTGGCACTCTGGATCGTGTTGTTCGCGCTGACTGGTTTTTATCTGTTGGGGAAAATTCAAACGCCACATGATTCTAAAATTGAGCGGATTTCAGTACCGCGTTTGGTGCTGGCCATCGTGACGTTTGCCTTCGTTGTGTACCTCGTGCCAGGGATGTTCGGTGCTCCGTTGCGGGCGTTGGCGGGGTATTTACCGCCTGAAACTTCCTTTGATCCCTTCATCGGTGGCGGTCTCTCGCCCGTGGCGGCCCAGCCCGCGCAACTCAACGGTAAGGCCCCGCGTTTTGCCGATAAATTCAAACTGCCGCATCAGTTGCAGGGCTTTTTCGATTACAAAGAAGCACTGGCGTACTCCCGGCAAGTGGACAAGCCGCTTTTTATCGACTTCACGGGCCACGGCTGTGTCAATTGTCGCGAAATGGAAGCGCGCGTGTGGTCTGAACCGCAGGTGTTGCAACGCCTGCGAAACGACTTTGTCGTCGTGGCGCTTTACGTCGACGACAAAACGGAGTTGCCCGAGGCCGAACACTACGTCTCGAAAGTGGATGGAAAAACTAAACGAACCATCGGGGCGCAAAACCTGGACTTCCAGATTTCCCGCTTTGGTTCTAACGCCCAACCCCACTACTGCCTGGTCGACAGCAACGGAAACCTGCTGGGACAACCCCGCGCGTACAACCTGGATAGTGAGGTATTTACGCAGTTTCTGGATCGTGGAAAATTAGCTTTTCAGGGAAAACCCAATGGTTTGGCCACGGCGTTGGCGGATGGTCGGTGAGTAGCTGTATTTACTCCGTAGATCCGATCCGTTTAAACGCAAACATCACCTGAACGCTCAGACGCTCAATAGCGTAGGGTTTAAACTATTGAGCGGAAATGAAAAAGAGCGGAAAAAGTTACTGCTGTTGCTGATCGCGCTCGGCTTTGTACTGCTCGAAGGCTTTGAAAATGGCCGTAGCGAGCTGTTCCTGGCCTGCGTCGCTACGCAGGAATTTTTCTTCGGCGGCGTTGGAAAGATACCCCGTCTCGATCAGCACGGCGGGCATGGCGGTTTCCCAAAGTACCAGAAATCCTGCTTGTTTCACGCCCCGACTGGTGCGGTCCGCTTTGCCGAATTGCTTCTCCACCTTCGACGCAAATCGCAGGCTGTTGTCGAGAAACGCGCTCTGGAAATTAGCCAGCATGATGTGGGCGAGGGGCGAATTGGGGTCAAAACCTTTGTAGGTGCGCTCGTAGTTTTCTTCCTGTAAAATAACCGAGTTTTCCCGCTTGGCGACTTCGAGGTTTTGCTCCGATTTGTGCAAACCCATCGCGTAGGTTTCGGTGCCGTAGTAGTCGCGGCGTGAGAGCGCATTGGCGTGAACGGAGATAAACAAATCGGCGCGGCTGCGATTGGCGATGGCGCTGCGCTCGTGAAGGGGAATAAATACATCCGTCTTGCGGGTGAGAATGACGCGGACGTCGGGGTAGGCCGTTTTTATTTGCCGGGCCAACTCAAGAACAATGGCCAGTACGACGTTTTTTTCGCGCGTGCCTCCTTTGCCAATTGCCCCCGGATCGTGGCCACCATGCCCGGCATCGAGCACGACGGTTCGCAGGATGTCGGCGCGGCGGAAGTAGGGCGAACGAACGGGTTTGACGACGGAATTTTTCCAGACAACCGGCGTCTTGACGGCTACTTTTTTCGTACTTACTATTTTCGCGACGGATTTTTTCGCGACAATTTTTTTGGCGGAAAATGTCTTTTTGGCCGGGATCGCCGACCGTTTGGCAACGGGTCGTTTGTTGGTGCGCACGGCGGCAGGCCGTTTTACAACGGGCGCGGCGGCCTTGCGGTCGTGCGTACGCGGTTGGGTCGTTTCGGGGCTGGTAAGCCCGGCGAGCAGAAACCAACCAGTAAGCAGGGGCAGGAGTTTAACAATCTTTAACATGATTTTTTTTCCGGCGCGTCGCTTGGGTGAACCGTTAAGGGCTACTTTTGTGTGGGCAAATGTAATTTTTTCAAGTAAACTGCCAAAGGAGCACACTAATTTGAGGCTAGTTTTTCTACTCTTTTTCGTGCTGCTGGAGGTGCAGGGCTTCGCTCAGATCATCCGCCAGTTGCCCACCCGACCCGGTGGCCGCACAACGACCCAACCCGCTACTGGGGCTGCTCGCCGTACCGATGCCCGTCCGTTTGGCAATCTGACCCGGCCCAACGCCCGCGCCGACACTTTACCCCGCCCCCGGCTCGATTCCATTGCCCGGGCCGATTCCATTCGCCTCGATTCCATGACCAGTCGGCAGAGCAGCCTGCGGGAAGAGGTCGTTGCTACCGCCGAGGATTCCTCGATCACGAGTACCGACCAGAAAGTCATGGAACTATTTGGTCAGGCGAAGGTGGACTACGGCGATATCAACCTCGAGGCCGACTACATCCGGCTCAACTGGGAAACCAACGAAGTTTTTGCCCGGGGAACCAAGGACACCTTGACAGGAAAAACTAAAGGTGAACCCATTTTTAAACAAGGGGCCGAAACCTACAACACCACCGAAATACGCTACAATTTTAAGACCAAACGCGCGATTATCCGGGGTATTGTTACGCAGCAGGGCGAGGGCAACGTCCGGGGAAATTCGGTCAAGAAAGATAGCCTCGACAATATGTACCTGCGGCGGGCATTTTACACGACCTGCAACCTGCTCCACCCGCACTTTGGCATCAGTGCGCCGCGCATCAAACTGGTGCAGGGCAAGGGTGACAACAAGCAGGTCATTTCGGGGCCATTCAATCTGGTCATTGCCGGTATTCCGTTGCCGTTGGGCTTGCCATTCGGGTTTTTTCCGTTTTCTGAAAGCCGACAGTCGGGGATTATCGTGCCAGCCTACGGCGAAGAACCCAACAATCGGGGTTTTTATCTCCGCGACGGTGGGTATTACTGGGCCGCCAGCGAAAATATCGGCGTTCGGTTTCTGGGGCAAATCTACTCGCGGGGCGGCTGGGGCTTGGGTAGCCAGGCCAGTTATACCCGGCGCTACCGGTACAGCGGCAATTTTTTCCTCCAGTTCAACCGCAACCGAACCGGGGAAGAAGTAGGCCCCCAACGGCGGGTTTCCAACGACTTCCGCATTCAGTGGTCGCACTCGCCGGTATCGCGGGGCGGGAAGAGTTTTTCGGCTTCGGTCGATATCAGCAGCCAGAATTACAACCAAAACAACGAATACAACCCCCAACGGTATTTGTCCAACGCCTTCGGGTCGTCGGTGCAGTACTCGCGCAACTTCGGGCAAGCCGTGCAGAGCAGCGCCAACCTGCGCTTCAACCAAAACATCCGCACCAACGTGTTGCAGGCTTCGGCGGGTTTCAACATCGGGGTCAATCAGATTCAACCTTTCAAGCGGAAATCGGCGGTTACGCCCGCCTGGTACGAGTCGTTCCGGCTGGGGATGAGCCTGAACAGTACCGCCGATCTGACCAACGACCTGCGCCCGCAGGTGGGCGGTAGCAGCCTGCCCGAGGTAATCATTGTGAACCTCAACGGTGGAACTGCCGTTCGGCCCCGGCCCGATTCGCTGCCGCCAACGGCGCAGCAACAGCTTGCTTTACTAAACCAGTCGCCGGAGAGCCAGCGTCTTGGGGTGAAGCTCACTCCCGAAAACATCCAACGGATTCTCAACAACGCCCAGGTACGAAGCAGTTTTTCAGTACCCATCACGTTGCCTAACTTCAAAATTGCCCGCTACATCAACCTGACGCCGAGTGTGAGTTTGCAGGGTGATTTATTGACCAAACGATTAAAATATACTTACGCGCCAAACCTTCGTTTTGCCGACTCCTCGGGTATTCGGATCGACACCGCTTCGGGGCTTTTCCCGGCGTACAACTACTCGTTTGCCATGAGCATGAACACGCGGGTTTATGGCACATTTTACGTTCGAAAAGGTCGTTTTGAAGCCATCCGGCACACCTTCGCGCCCAGCATCAGCCTCAACTACACGCCCGATTTTTCGTTGAATAAAAACCTGTACACGAACGTACGCATCAATAGTCGGGGTGAGTCACGGTACCTGTCCAACTTCATCGGCTACAGCAGTGGGAGCATCGGGCGGGTACTGGGGGCCAGTTTTTCGCTGACCAACCAGTTGGAAATGAAACTGCGGGCCAAGTCGGATACGGCCAAAGAGCAGTTTACGAAAGTCTCGATTTTTGATAACTTCAGCCTCGACGGCGGGTACAATTTCGTGGCCGATTCGTTCAACTTGTCCAATCTGTCCTTCAACGCCAACACCCAGATTCTCAAGAAGTACAACGTTAGTTTTAGCTCCAACTTCGATCCGTATTCCTACGTGCCCGACCGGGCCTACGGGACCATCGGGCGGCGCACGAGCCAATATCTATTTTCGAGCGGAGGCGGGCTGGCCCGACTGCAAAACATGAATGCTTCGGTCAGTACCAGCTTCAAATCGGGCGGGGGCGCCAAAACCCGCCAACCCGTGCAGCAAAATCAGCCCCCACCCAATCCCAACACGGAGGCGCAGTTGCAGTTTATCAATCGAAACCCCGATTTGTACGTCGATTGGAATGTGCCCTGGACTTTGCAGGTCAATTATCAATTCAGTTACCTGCGCAACGGTCTGGCCCCGTCGCAGACTATTCAGACGCTCAATTTTAGCGGTGATCTGAGCCTGACCGCCAACGACAAATGGAAAGTCAGCATCCAGTCGGGTTGGGATTTTGTGGCCAAAGGCCCTTCGCTGACCAACGTGAGCATCATGCGGGATTTGCACTGCTGGGAAGCGGCCTTCAACTGGACGCCGATTTCGGGGCAAGCCGCCCGCGCGAGCAACTACTCCTTTGAGTTGCGGGTAAAATCAGCCCTGCTCCGCGACCTGAAGTTGAGCCGTCGCCGGAGTTTCTACGATTATGGCGGCGGTTACTAATTTGAGAATGTGCTAATTTGAGAATTGACAAATCCCATTTTCAAATTTTCAAATTAGCACATTCTCAAATTAAAACTGCTCCGTTTGGGCGAAGAAAAAGGATCCTTCGATGGCCGCGTTTTCATCCGAATCCGAACCGTGGATGGCGTTGGCTTCGATGGATTTAGCGAACAATTTCCGAATGGTACCCTCGGCGGCTTGCGCCGGATTGGTCGCGCCGATGAGGGTGCGGAAGTCGGCTACGGCGTTGTCTTTCTCCAGAATCATCGGCACGATAGCACCCGACGACATGTACGCGCAGAGGTCGTTGTAAAACGGACGCGCGCTATGAACGGCGTAAAACTTTCCGGCCTGGGCGGGGGTAAGTTGCGTCTTTTTCAGCGCCACGATTTGGAACCCGGCTTCTTCAATTAATTTGATGATGGCCCCGGTGTTGCCTGCTTCAACGGCATCCGGTTTAATCATGGTGAACGTGCGATTAGTCATCCTAAAGTTAAATTAACGAATTATTGATTTTGGCCGCAAAGGTAGGGGATTTTGGCCGATTGAAGCAGGTTTAGCCCGAATCGCCAGCCAATCTAAAGCTGAACAGTAAGTCCTTTTATCGGTAAGAACATCCGGTAGGACGGCCCCGGATAGGTTGGTTTCCTCCCAAAAAAGGGCTACTTTTGGCCGTTCAAAACGATCCAAATCAGGTTGGTTTGGGTCAAAAATGCCCGTTTAGACAGCGCTGATGCGTATAATCGAAGCTCTCCAGGACTTGCTGCAATCGCCCAGGCGCGTAGTCATCACGACCCATCACAAGCCGGATGCTGATGCGCTCGGTTCGTCGCTCGGATGGGCGGGGTATCTCCGAAAAAAAGGCCATTCGGTGACCGTAGTTACTCCTTCCGATTACCCAAAGTTTCTGGCCTGGATGCCCGGCAACGGCGAAGTTCTGGAATTTAACGCCAGGAATCGCGCCCGCGCCGAAGCGTTGGTGGCCAACGCCGAGGTGATTTTTTGCCTCGATTTCAATGCCCTCAGCCGCATTCACGACCTGGCTGCTTCGGTGCGCGAATCGAAGGCCAAAAAGGTGATGATCGACCACCACCTCCAACCGGAAGACTTCGCTGACCTCGTTTTTTCTGACCCTGCCGCCGCCGCAACGGCCCAGTTGGTTTACCAACTTATCGTGGATCTGGGCGATAAAGCCCTGCTCGACGTGCCCATCGGCGAATGCCTCTACGCCGGGGTTATGACCGATACGGGATCGTTTCGCCACCCGACTACGAATTCCCAGGTCCATCGGATGGCCGCCGAACTGATTGAGTTGGGCGTGGATACCAACCGCATTCACCGACTTATTTTCGATAACGTGTCGGCGGAGCGCCTGCGGTTTCTGGGCTACGTGTTGTCGAAAAAACTGGTGGTACTCCCCGACTACCGAACGGCCTACATCGCGCTGACGGGCGAAGAATTAAGGCGGTTTCGGTCGCAAACGGGGGACACCGAGGGCCTCGTCAACTACGCGCTCTCGCTCGAAAATGTGGTCATGGCGGCCCTAATCATCGATCGGAGTCCCGAAGCCATCAAGCTCTCCCTGCGGTCGGTGGGTAGTTTTCCGGTGAACGAACTAACCCGCAAGCACTTTGAAGGGGGCGGCCACCGCAACGCCGCCGGTGGTAAAACCCACCTGACGCTCGAGGCTACGGTGGAGAAGTTTCTGGGAGCATTGCCCGAGTATCAAGCTCAATTACTGGCCGTTTCGTGAAATGTTTTCGGCGAAATGGTCGTTCTCTGAACGTTGTTTTTTAGAAGTACCAACGATTTACAAACACTTAATTTGCTCATGTTCCGAACGTTAACTATCCTAACACTGGCGGCTGTCAGCCTGGCCTCGTGCAACCAATTCAGAGTCAGCGTGACCGACAGCGGTCTTAAATATCAATTTCACGAACACGATGAAAAAGGTCGACTGGCCAAAGTAGGTGACATTCTGACCTTTCACCTGGTGCTGAAAAACAACAAAGATTCGGTGTTGCGAAACACCGTTAAAGAAATGACGCCGCTCAAAGTGATGCTGCAGCCGCCCGCATTTAAGGGCGCTTTTGAAGAAGGCCTGGCCCTGTTGGCCAAGGGCGATAGCGCCACGTTTTTTGTCAGTGCGGATTCACTGTTCACGAAGGCCATGCAACCCATGCCCCCCGCCATTGCCAAAGGCTCCGACGTGTCGTTTACGGTGAAAGTACTCGATGTGCAAAACCGCGAAGAGTACGAAAAAAACATGGAACTCTCGCGGGCAAAACAAAAAGAAACGGACGCCAAACAAATCGCCGATTACCTGAGTAAAAACGGCTTGGCCAACCCGCAACGCACAACGATGGGCGTGACCTACGTGGTGCGCACGCCGGGGTCAGGTATGCAACCCACTCAGGGCGACTCGGTGCAGGTGCGCTACACGGGTAAGCTGCTCAACGGCAAGGTGTTCGATAGCAATACCGCCGAAGGTATCGTGTTTCCGGTGGGTGTAGGTATGGTGATTCCGGGCTGGGATGATGGCATTTTGCGCCTGAAAAAAGGCGACAAAGCTACGCTACTCGTTCCTTCCGAACTGGCCTACGGCGAGCAGGGGGTGCCGGGTTCGATTCCGCCCAACTCGGTGCTGGCCTTCGATGTGGAATTGCTGAACGTGAAAAAAGGCATCCGACGCTAATTTTTGTGTGGTTTCAAAGGCCGGGAACTCAGGTTCCCGGCTTTTGTTTTTCAACGCAATTTATTTGGTTGACTAAACAGAAAACTCATGAAGTACCTTTTCTCCGTACTCCGATTGCTGCCCTTCCTGGTGCTGACAGCCTGCATCAAAACCGACCAGGAACCCGACGCGGCGCAACGGATCAAAGACAACGAGGACCAGATCAGGCAACACGCGGCGGCAAAAGGCCTAACGGTACAGCGTACCAGTACGGGGCTGTACTACGTCGTTACCAACAAAAGCAATTCGACCCGCAAAGTACAGGTGGGCGAGGAAGTGGCGGTACATTTCGTCATCTCCCGGCTCGACGGGTTCAAACTCGATAGTTCCTCGGTGAGCCTGAATCGCCCGGATAAGTTCCCCTGGGGTGCCGGGATGCGCCTGCCGGGCCTGGAAGAGGGCCTCAGCCTGATGAACGAGGGCGACCGTGCCGTGTTGCTGGTACCGTATTTCCTGGCTTACGACAATCGGGATTTTGATATTCTGCCTGCCTACTCGCCCGTGCGCTATGATGTTACGCTGGTGAGCATCCGCAACGAAGCCGAGCAGATCGACGCGTTTCTGGCCCGCAACAAACTCGTAGAAACCCTGCGGACGCCGTCGGGGCTACGGCTGGTACGTACCCAGGCGGGTACGGGTCCGGTGCCCACCACCGGGCAGACCGTACAGGTTGCTTACACCGGCCGGCTGCTCAACGAAGTGCAGTTTGACATCGGCACATTGGAGTTTAAATTGGGCCAAAGCCAGAGCATCAAAGGGTTTGAGGAGGGAATTGCCCTGATGAAAGTCGGGGAAAAGGCCACGTTGGTATTCCCTTCGCCAGTCGCCTACGGCAAAGACGGCATTTATAATGGCCAGCGAAACCTCTACACCATCCCACCGTATGCGCCACTGGCTTTTGAGGTGGAGTTGAAAGCGGCCCGGTAGTTGGTTATTAAGTTATTGGTTGTTAGCACCGAGTATTCGGGGCCAATCACCAATAACTGAGTAACTGTTTAGTCCTGGTAACCAGTAATCCGCTCGTCGTGAAACTCTGTTTTGCTACCAACAATACCCATAAATTTGACGAAGTCGCGGCGGCCTTAGACGGTCGGTTTGAGTTGGTCAACCTGGCTGACATGGGCTGCACCGAAGAACTGCCCGAAACCGGCGACACGCTCGAGGCCAATTCCCACCAAAAAGCGGCGTATTTGCACCAGCACTACGGGGTCGATTGCTTCGCCGACGACACGGGACTGGAGGTAGAGGCTCTGGGCGGTGAGCCGGGCGTGTACTCGGCCCGGTACGCCGGGCCACAACGCAACGCCACCGACAACGTGCAATTATTGTTGAAAAATCTGAAGGGTAAAACCGATCGCTCCGCCCGCTTCCGCGCGGTGTTTACGCTCATCCTGGCTGGGGCAACGCACCAGTTCGAAGGAGTGGTGACGGGACAAATCATCCATATCCCGCGCGGCAGTGAAGGCTTCGGTTATGATCCGGTGTTTGTACCCGATGGCTACGACCGCACGTTTGCCGAGATGAATCTGGTTGATAAAAACGGCATCAGTCACCGCACCAGAGCTTTGCAGAAACTGGTCGATTTTCTGACTACAATAGCAGAGTGATTCCAGTCCAGCTACTCGCCATTCTGCTTCTTTATTGTCTCGATCAACGTTTGTAGTTTGGCCCGGCGCGTCTCATCGGCGGGCGGGAAGTTCATTTTGAATTCCTTCAACTTCGCGATAATGACGTTGCTGACGATCAGGCGCATATTTTTCTTGTCGTCGGCGGGCACCACGTACCAGGGCGCTTTGCCGGTGGCGGTGGCGTTGATGGCATCCTGGTAGGCCCGCTGATAATCGTCCCAGAAGTCGCGCTCCTTCACGTCCTGCTCTTCAAATTTCCAGTTTTTCAAGGAGTCTTCGATGCGCTCGATGAGCCGTTCGGCCTGTTCTTTTTTTGATACGTTCAGGAAAAATTTCAGGACCACGATGCCGTTGTGGTGCAGGTAGCGTTCAAGGTTAGCCATGTCCTCGTACCGTTGCTTCCAGACTTTGTCCAGATCGTCGGTCAATTCAGCGGGAATGCGCTGGCTTTCGGTCAGAATCTCGGGGTGTATTTTGGCAATTAGCACCTCCTCATAATAACTCCGGTTGAAAATGGTGATGGTGCCGCGCTCGGGCAGGCGCAGGTTGGTACGCCAGAGAAAATCATGATCGATTTCGTCGTCGGTAGGACGTTTGAAATTGTGAATTTTGATTCCGAACGGATTCACCCCCGACATGACGTGCTTGATGGTGCCGTCCTTGCCCGCCGCGTCGAGCGCCTGAAAAATCACCAGCAACCCGTAGCGATTGTGGGCGTACATCATGGTTTGGAGTTCGTCCAATTCCGCCCGGAATTTGGTCATTCGCGCGTCGTAGTCTTCCTCATCTTCGTACAGGTCGGGAATCCGGGTGGGCGCGTTACCGATTTTGAATTCCTTTTTGCCAGTCCACTCAAAGTCGTCCAGATCAATCTTCAGTTTCATGGGATGCGTAGGTATTTGGGTTTTGAACGAGTAGCCCATTCGGTGTTTTTTGGCCTCCTCAAGTAATTTCTCCTTTGGTAAACTTACTCACTTTTTCCTGTGTTTAACGCCCATGAACGTACTCAGTCAATTTTTCACCCTCTCGGCACTGACGTTCGGCTCGTTGTGGTCGTGCGCAGCACCTGCCCGGGAACAAACTAAAACCATGAACGAAAATCCCAGTAGTACCCAAAACGTCGATGCGCCATCGACCGACAGCCTGCAGGTAGCCACCTTTGGAAATGGCTGTTTCTGGTGTACCGAAGCGGTGTTTCAAGACCTCAACGGCGTTGTGAAAGTAGAATCGGGCTACTCGGGGGGCCAGACTAAAAATCCGACGTACCGCGAAGTTTGCGACGGAACAACGGGCCACGCCGAGGTAATCCAGGTGACCTACGACCCCGGCAAAATCTCGTTTGAAGACCTGCTGGAAGTGTTCTGGTAAACCCACGACCCCACCACGCTCAACCAGCAGGGGGCCGACGTGGGTACGCAGTACCGCTCGGCGGTGTTTTTCCACAACGAAGAACAGAAGCGCTTGGCTGGAGAATACAAAACCAGACTGGATGCGTCCGGGGCGTTCCCCCGCCGGATTGTGACCGAAATCACCCCGTTCTCGGTCTTTTACAAAGCCGAAGATTACCACCAGAATTATTACAAGCAAAACGGCGGACAACCCTACTGCCGGGTCGTGATCCGACCAAAAATGGAGAAGTTTACGAAGGTATTCAAGAGCAAATTGAAGGCCAGTAACTAACATCAATTAGCCACAAAAAAGCGCCGTTCCTCCCGAGTACTCGGGATCGGGACGGTGCTTTTTTGTGGGCTGACATCGCGTAAACTGACCATTTATTCCCTTTCGGGTGAAAGAATATATATTTCTAAAAACCTGAATATCAGCATCTTAATCCGAGCGTAGGGACTGCGCTACGGAGCAAGAGTATCACCCGAAAGGGAATAACCTAACGCACCCGCACCGTCGAGCCTCTGATGACGAGGTGGGTGGGCAGTACGACCGTTTCCACGCCGACGTGTTCATCGTCACTGGCGGCGAGTTGTTTTAACAGGAGCCGTGCCGCGTGTTGGCCGATTTCATCGACGGGTTGCGCGACGGTGGTGATGCCGGTTTCGATCACGGCGGCGATGGGGTCGTTGCTGAAACCCACGATGGCCATGTCTTCGGGAATGCGTAGCCCCCGGCTTTTGATCACCTTCAGGGCCTCGGTGGCGGTCGGGTCGTTCATGGCTAACGGCGCGGCTCCCCGGCCTGTCCACACCGAAACCGACGCGGCCTGGATCGACAGCAAAGCCCGCTGGAACAACGGCGACCCGGCGGGTTGGGAATGGATCGAAGGTGGCAAAGCATTTTTGTGGGTATCCGAAAAAGGTGGCTGGCGGCACCTCTACCGCGTGGGCCGCGATGGCAACGAAACCCTGCTGACCCCCGGCGATTACGACATTGCCAACCTCGAACTGATCGACGAAAAGGCGGGCTACGCTTATTTTCTGGCTTCACCCCAAAACCCGACGCAACGGTATCTACACCGCATCAGGCTCGATGGCAAAGGCAAATTGGAGCGCGTGACCCCCACCGACCTCACCGGCACCAACGATTACGACCTCTCGCCAAACGGCCAATGGGCCCTGCATTCGCTCACGAGCCACACCGTGCCCCCCTCGCGGGCGTGGGTTCACCTGCCCGACCACAAACCCGCTGTGGTGACGGATGGCGCGATGGCCCCGAAAACCATTAACCGTCCCAACCTGAATTTTTTCACCGTTACGACCGACGATGGCGTGACGCTGGACGGCTGGATGGCCAAACCCACCGATTTTGACAGCACCAAAAAATACCCGGTCGTTTTCTATGTGTATGGCGAACCGGCCGGGGCCACCACCAACGATGTCTATTCGGCGGGGAGCAACCGACTGTTCAATGGCGACATGGCCAAGGCGGGTTACTGCTACATTGCGGTGGACAACCGGGGTACGCCCACGCTGAAAGGAGCTGCCTGGCGCAAGTCGATTTACCGGCAAATTGGGCGGCTCAACATACGGGATCAGGCAATGGCCGCCAAAAAACTGTTGCAGCAACACCCCTATTTAGACAGTAGCCGGGTAGCAGTTTGGGGGTGGAGCGGGGGCGGTTCCACCACGCTCCACCTGCTGTTTCAGTATCCCGACATCTACAAAACGGGCATTTCTATTGCCGCCGTGGGCAATCAGTTGCTTTACGACAACATCTATCAGGAACGCTACATGGGTTTACCCCAGGAAAACCGCGCCGATTTTGTGGCTGGCTCACCCATCACCTATGCCAAAAACCTGCGCGGAAACCTGCTTTATATTCACGGTACGGGCGACGACAACGTTCACTACGCCAATGCCGAACAGCTTATCAATGAGCTGATTAAGAACGGAAAACAATTCCAGGTGATGCCTTATCCAAACCGGAGCCACGGCATTTCGGAGGGCATCGGCACCTCGGAACACCTTCGGACTTTATACACTAACTATCTGCTGCAACACTGCCCGCCGGGGGCGCGGTGAACGCACCAAATCCGGCCCATAAATTCTTCACTGATAAAGTAAGGCTCCACCAGTGAACTATGGCTGTAAGCCAATTCAATGGAACTCAAAAAACAAACAATCAAAAAAATTGTGTTTATACTACCATTTCGCTAATGTAGAGGCCACTTTCTATCAACCATGACCTCTCCCGGCATCGACGAACAGCTTTGGCAACAGCTACGGTCAGGCTACGAACCTGCCTTTGTGGAACTGATGCGCCGGTATCATGGGCCATTGGTTGGGTACGCCCGCAAACTTACGCCTGATAATGCGCTGGCAGAAGATGCTATTCAAGACCTGTTTATTCACCTCTGGACTAATGCCCAAACCCTAAGTCAGACAACCGCCGTCCGGCCCTATCTGCTGGCCTCTCTCCGCAGGCGGCTGGTCCGGTCGATGCACCGCGACCGTTGGCTGCTGGCGACCGCCCCCGATGACCTCGACACGACCTTTCTGGTTCAGTTTTCCATTGAAGAATCGCTGATCGAAAGCGAAACACAGCAGCAGCAACTTCGGCAACTCAACCATCTGCTCAATCGGTTACCGGCCCGGCAACGAGAGGCCCTTTACCTGAAATTCTACCAGAATCTAACCAACGAACAAATTGCCGAGGTCATGCACATTGGCTACCAATCGGCTACCAACATGATTCACCGCGCGCTGGTGTTTTTGCGGCAACACTGGTTCGAAGAATTTACCCCCCTGCTGCTGGTTATTCTTTTTTTAGAAAAAATATAGCTTTCCGAGGTTATCCGGTTCGTTGGGCGGTCTTCTGCTGGTAGAGACTCCCTCCCGACGATGCAACCCGATAACGATCAACTTGACGTTTTTTTGTCTGACCCAACGTTTCGCGACTGGGTGCGGCAGGGCGGTATGCAACAACCGGATGCGCCCTGGTCGCGCTGGTTACAGGACAATCCGGCGCAGCAACCCACCGCCGAGCAGGCCAGAATGATTTTGCTGGCGGCCCATCTGCCCGACGAAACCGTTGCCCCGGAGCAAACCGAACGATTTATTGAGCAAGTGCTGGCTCATACCCAGGGTCAGCAATCCCGACCCCTGTTAAACCGGGTTCGATGGCTCACCCCAGCCTGGCTATCAGTAGCGGCTGCCATGATCGTTTTGACCATCGGATTGGGCTGGCTGCTCAACCGGTCCGACCCGGTGAGACCTGTAACGTATCAGGCATTGCTTAATCTGGTGCCAGCCTCGCAGGAGACTCAGAACACTACTGATAAGCCGATGCTCGTTCGGCTGGCCGACGGCACAACGGTCCTGCTGCAACCCAACGCCCGGTTAAGCTACCCGCCCTCGTTCACTGCGGTCAACCGAGAGGTGGTGCTGGCGGGTGATGCTTTTTTCAACGTCGCTCACAATTCCCGACAACCCTTTCTGGTGCTGGCCAATGGCATGATTACCAAAGTATTGGGTACCAGTTTTCGCATTCGGGCCAACGACGCTGATTCGATCGTGACGGTGGAAGTGAAAACCGGGCGCGTAGCCGTATTTGCCCAGGCCGACCTGAACCGGGCCAGACAGTCGTCGGGGTTGTCGGCGCGGAGTATGCTGGTGACACCCAATCAGCAGGTTATTTTTTTGCGCCAAAATGAGCAGATGAGTCAGCATCTGGTTGCTGAACCCGCTTTGCTGAAAAGCCCGGAACAAAACCGTGATTTTTCCTTTACTGAAACGCCGATCAGCCAGGTGTTTGCGACCCTCGAAACAGCCTACGGAGTGGACATTGTCTATGATGCCGACGCGCTGCAACGCTGTTCGCTTACGGCCCCGCTGGGTAATGAACCACTGTTTGATAAGCTAACGATTATTTGCCGGGCCATCGGCGGCCGCTACGAGGTAGTGGGGGCGCAGATTGTGGTGCAAAGTGATGGTTGTACCGACTAACCTAATCCCGACGAGCCTATGATGTACTAAAAAGAAACCGACCGTGCGGCAACACGGTCGGCCCTAAAGTAACCCGCCCGCTGGCCCGACGGCAATCCGGCCCGGTGCGGAATCAGAGTTGTCCCCTTGTTTTCCACGATTGAACAAACCCGTTAAAGGTATGAAAAAAGTTTTTTACCCACGTTTACCGTGGCAACGAATCATGCAATTGACCGCCCTTCCGCTATTGTTGATTTTTTTTGTGGCGACCTTCTCACTGGCCGAACCGGGCCACGCGCAGCAACTCCTCGACCGACCCGTTACCATTCAGGTAAGCGGGCAGGACCTGAAATCGACCCTGGCGCAGTTGGAGCGGCTCACCAATTCCCGCTTTGTGTATCGGCCCGCCCTGGTGCGAACCGTTCAGCCCATTCGTTTAACGGCCCGCAATGAACGGCTCGCCAGCGTACTGGACCGATTGCTGAAACCGCTTGGTATCAGCTATGACGTATCGAACGAATACATCATTCTGAATCGGGCAACGGTGGCCCCGTCTCTCGCTCCCACCGAACCTAAAGCCGCGCTGGAATCACCGCTGAATCCTGCTCTTCAACTGGCTGAAACAACGGTGACGGGGCGCATCACCGACGAGAAAGGGGAACCACTCCCCGGCGTAAATATTGCCGTGAAAGGTACCAGCCGGGGCACCAGTGCTAACGGCGAAGGCCGCTATTCGCTGGTTGTCAACCCTACTGATGTGCTGATTTTTTCATTTATCGGCTTCCAGAAAAAAGAAGTTTCCTTTGACAGTCGTACCGTGATCGACGTGAGTCTGACAGCAGAAAATACATCGCTGGATGAGGTGGTGGTGGTGGGCTACGGCACCCAGCGCAAGATCGAAACAACGGGCTCCATTGCCTCCATTAAGGCCGCCGAACTGCTCCAGACCCCCGTTGCCAATGTGGCG
>JAJAZB010000029.1 GCA_026785975.1 Cytophagaceae bacterium
ACTTGATGTACCCGCTTTTCTGGAATGGTCTACGGCAGCAGATTGCTTCGCGATGCTCGCAATGACGAGTATACGGGAGCACTTTTTTGATGCTTGCGTAACATCAGTTAAGAATTGACAAATTAGCACATTTTCAAATTAGCACATTTTCAAATCAGCGCATCTTCCCCCTCTTCACCAAATAAGCCGACAGAATCTGGTCGAAGCCTTTGGCAATATCCGCCTCGATAAAGTCGATTTTGTACTGTCCGCACTTCAGTTTCAAATCGTGGTAAAACGTGCGGATGGCCGACTGATAGTAGTCTTTCACCTGGGAAGGTTGAATTTTCACCTTCTCGCCCGTTTCCAAATCAATGAACTCGTAGGGACGTTCTTCAAAGGCAAATTCTTCTTCGGTTTTGCGATCCGTCACGTGGAAAAGCAGCACTTCATGCTGGTTGTGACGCAGGTGTTGCAGGGCCGAGAAGAGACGCTCGGAGTTGGCCACGTCATCAAACATATCGCTGAAAATCACCACCAACGAGCGCTTGTGAATCTGCTCCGCAACCTGGTGAATAACATCGGCCACGGCAGTTTTACGGTTGGGCCGGGCTTGTTGCAGCAATTGCTGGAGTTGGAGGTAGATTTTATGAACGTGGGTTGGCGTCGATTTGATGGGCGTTTGGGTTTCGATCGTTTCGGCGAAGGTCGTCAACGCAACCGCGTCTTTTTGCCGTTGCAGCAGGTAAGCTAAACTGGCCGCCGCCATGATGCTAAACGTGATTTTGCCGTTGTCGCGCTCCGGGTAAAACATCGACGACGACGTGTCGATCAACAGGTGGCACCGCAGGTTGGTTTCCTCTTCGTAGCGCTTGGTGTAGAGGCGTTCGGTTTTGGCGAACACCTTCCAGTCGATGTGCCGGGTGCTTTCGCCGGTGTTGTAGAGCCGGTGTTCAGCAAACTCAACTGAAAATCCGTGGAAAGGTGATTTGTGGAGTCCCGTGATAAAGCCTTCGACGAGTTGTCGGGCCAGAAATTCAATATTGCCGAATTCGCGGATGGAACGTAAATCCATGGGAAGAAAAAGTTGGGTAGTTAGCGGTTGAACAAAAATTGTTCCTTGTTTTAGCAAAAGTAATACGCCTTTGTTTCGTCAGTTGAATTTAATCAGTTTTTCGGAGCTTCTCTCTCCGGGTCTACCGATTCCCTAACGAACAAGGTCTTAAAATAACTTTGTTCAACCGCTAACCTCCAACTTTTTAGTTTGCACCAAGCCGTTTACAGCGTTCAAAACTACTCATAAACTGTTTTGATCTACCCGTAATCCGCTCATCACAAACTCAGTACGGCCGTTGCCGTGGCGACGGGCCGAGCGTCGTAACAATATCGGCAGTATTGTGGATGATGTACTCATCGGGGCCAAGCATCACAATGCCCTCGATGCCCACAATACGACAAGCCACACTGGCTACACCCGCTTTCAAAATCCCAATCTGGCGGGCGGCGGCGTTCGTTAAATCAAGGATGCGGCCCCGATTAAACGGCCCGCGATCATTCACCCGAACGACGACTTTTTTACGAGTTCTCAAATTAGTCACTTCCACCATCGTACCAAAAGGAAGTGAGCGGTGGGCAGCCGTTAAGGCTTTTTCCTTAAATTTCTCACCGCAAGCCGTCAATTTACCCTGAAATTTTTTGGCATAAAATGAGGCTTTGCCAGTGAACGTTTTCCCAAGTTGGGCTTCCGAAGGTAGGGCACGCGAAAGAAGAAGCCAACCCATTACCATTAAACTTTTACAACTCATAACAAGTCTGTTTATGGGGGCCAGCGAGGCAGGATAAAGAATAAATACGCTGGTGGAGAAAGAACTACAACCCCCGGTGAAACAAGCAAGGAACATACAAATATATGCCTTTAGTCCATTGTTGCAAGTTATTTGTTGGATTAGTACAACTATCGCCCCGGATATGTCATAAAATGAATGCATAGCTGGCTATTTTTATCGGGGAAAAGTTTGCTCGGGATGCATTTATGTTTCTATTTTTACGACCGTTTACAACCATTAACCTACCCCTGTTGTGGAAGAAAGAGATCAGAAAGAACTGTACTCCAAGCGGGTCAGAGTTGGCAAGCGTACGTATTTCTTCGACGTAAAATCCACTCGCGCCAGCGATTACTACCTCACCATCACCGAGAGTCGCCGCTACCCGCAGGGGGATGGATTTGCCTACGGGAAACACAAGCTGTTTCTCTACAAAGAGGATTTTGATAAATTTATCGATGCCCTCAAAGAGTCCGTCGATCACGTCAAAACTGAGCTATTGCCCGGTTTTGATTTCGATCAATATCGACAACCGCAAACCCCGGCACCCAAAGAGGAAGAATTCGGCAGCGACCTGAAGTGGGAGTAGCTGGAATCTAGGAATTAGGTGTATTGGTTCACAAGGTTGTACACTGGTTAGATTGCGCCAACTTTGCCAAAGGCTACGCGCCCCGGTTCTAAAACTTTGGCAAAGTTTCGGGTACAACCTCGTGAACCAATACAATCAGGAATTAGGAATTTAAACCTGATTGAACTCAAAACCTGACTTAACTACCTGATTACAAGAGTTTTATATATAGCCTCCAAGTTTTTGGGGGCTTTTTTGTTGCAAATGACCTACCTTTGCGCCCTGAATTGCAGGGACGGCGATGGTCTTCCTTCAATTCCTAATTCCTAATTCCTAATTCCTAATTGAAAAAATGGGTTTGCAATGCGGAATCGTCGGACTGCCAAACGTGGGCAAGTCTACTTTGTTTAGTGCCATTTCGAGTGCCAGGGCCGAAGCGGCCAACTATCCTTTCTGCACGATCGAACCCAACGTGGGTATCGTCAGCGTACCGGACGAGCGGCTACAGATTCTCGAAGAAATCGTAAAACCCAACCGGGTATTGCCCACCATCATCGAGTTTGTCGACATCGCCGGGTTGGTCAAAGGGGCCAGCCAGGGAGCCGGATTGGGCAATAAATTTCTGGCAACTATTCGGGAAGTCGACGCCATCATTCACGTGGTGCGCTGTTTCGCCGACGACAACATCGTCCACGTGGAAGGGCGCGTAGACCCGGTGGCCGACAAGGAAATCATTGACTACGAACTCCAGTTGAAGGATTTGGAGTCGGTGGATAAGAAACTGGCCCGCACTGAAAAAGCCGCCAAAATGAGTGGCGACGCCAAAGCCAGGCAGGAAGTCGAGGTGCTGTACCGGGTAAAAACCGCCCTGGAACAAGGCAAAGGTGCCCGTACCGCCAATATCGACGCTACCGAACTCGGTGCCGTGGCCGACCTTCATTTGCTGACGATCAAACCGGTGGTGTACGTGGCCAACGTCGATGAGGCCAGTATCCAGGCCGGAGGAAATGCCTACGTCGAGCAACTGCGTAAGGCCGTGGCCGAAGAAAATGCCGGGGTGATTGTAATCTGCGCCGCCATCGAAGCCCAGATTGCTGAAATTGAAGACCCCGAAGAACGCCAGATTTTTCTGGACGAATACGGGTTAAAAGAATCCGGTTTGAGCCAACTCATTGGTGCCTCGTACAGCCTGCTCAACCTGATTACCTATTTTACGGCGGGAGTTCAGGAAGTCCGCGCCTGGACAATCCAGCGGGGTTGGAAAGCACCCCAGGCCGCCGGGGTCATTCACTCCGATTTTGAGAAAGGCTTTATCCGCGCCGAAGTCATTAAACTTCCTGATTATCAGCAATACCGCTCCGAACCCGCCATTAAAGACGCCGGTAAAATGGGTGTGGAAGGCAAAGAATACGTGGTGCAGGACGGCGACATCATGCACTTTCGCTTCAATGTGTAGACCGTTCGTTTCAATTCCGTTTACTTCATAACGCCAGAAGCCCCCGATATCGAGGGCTTCTGGCGTTTACAACCATGCAGGAAAAAATATCGGTTTACTGTTTTACAATCTTGAACTGAGTCTTCTTACCCTCGTTCTGGCTGACCAGAATATAAACTCCCGCAGGCAGGTACGACAGGTCAAGTTCCTGCATGGTACCCGGTTGATTGATGTGCCGACGTACCCGGCCCTGAATG
>JAJAZB010000030.1 GCA_026785975.1 Cytophagaceae bacterium
GACCCTGCATCTAAAAATTTAAATCCTAAACAGCCTTCAGGTTTTTAAATTTTCAATTTTCAAACGACAAACCGTTCGCGCTCCTCCGGAGTAGGAATCCGGCAAGCATCGCGCTTGCCGAAGAGTCGATAGCGGTTGTTGGCGATCAAGGTGTAGACTCCGTCCCGCAGAAAATACGGTAAACCGCGCAGGAACCAAAGCCAGGCCCATCCCTCCAAATGCCGGGCAATGCGCAGGGCAGCGTCTGATTTGGTGTAAAGTTGCCCGTTTTCAATGAGCAATACGCTATCAAAATCACGTGTTTCCCGACCGATTTTTCGCAAATACTCCTGACCGATTTCTGACTGCAAGGCAGCAAATTTGAACCGCTGGTTGGGGTCGTGGTCAATTACAAAGTTGATGCTGGCGTTACAAAAGTTGCACACGCCATCAAAGAGGATGAGATTCATTAAAAAAGCGAAAGGGTTGTCTGCCGCGTCTTTCGCCTGGTAGACAATCCTTTCGCTAAAAAAGTTCTTTCCCAATTACCTACCGCAGCAACTGAATCCAGCCTTTGTACGTCTGGGCCTCCTCGTTGCGGTTGAGCCGGTCGAAGCGGACTTCGGCCTGGTAGTAGTACAAGCCAGCGGGGAGTTCCTTCCCGTCGGTGGTCACGCCCGCCCAGGTCAGCAGTGGCCCGCCGCTGAATTCGTACACCTTCACACCCCAGCGATTGTAGACCGTGAATACCACGGAATTAACGAACCGGGGGCAGTTCATGGGTTGGAACGTATCGTTGCTGCCGTCGTTATTCGGCGTAAACACATTGGGCAGCATATAGGCCGGGCAGTTGTCTTTGCACACGATGTTGCTGGGCCGCGACTCATTGCCAAACCGGTTTATGGCCGTCACGTAATAACACCCCGCGTACGAAGTCAGGTTGCCGTGGGTGTAGGCTTGCGCCGGGGGCACTGGAGTGCTGACCGAATCAATCTTGGTAAACTTCTCATCGTCGGCGTAGCGCTTGTAATAAATGTTGTACCGGACAATGTTTTTGTCGCAGGCCTCATTGTTGGTCGGATTGGTAGCGGGGTTCGTCCAGGTCAGTTTATTGTTGAAAGGCGGCTCTTCACAGGGACCACTCAGGTACTGATCGCAATTGAGCAAATCGAGCGTCAGCACCGGCGGGCAGGGCCGGGTGGTGTCGATGGGTGAGGCGCAGATCACCTGCGAGAAATTGAGCAGCAGCCCCGGCACCTGCGGAATACCATACGTACCCACCGTTTGGACGCGGTAGCAATACAACTGATCGCCAACCAGTTGGATACTATTCGTGCCATCGGCGGCAAAACGGTCGGTTCCGTCGTCGGTGTAGCGGAAACTCCCCGCATCGGTCACGGCAACATCGGCAATCTGGTTGAAGGTACCCGGCTGGCCCGGCGTTTCGCGGAAAACGCGGTGACGCTGATTACCGTTGTTCCAGGGGACGTTGGCCTGCCAGGTCAGGTTGATGCTGCGGGTGGCGGGCTGAGTGGCCAGCCGAACACTACTGGCGGCGCCGGTACTGTCGAGTGGAGCCAGTACATTGTTCAGCGTGTAGTACACGACGATTTTGTAGCGATACGCATTGGCTGTCGTGTTCAAACCCCGATCCGTGAAAACCGTATCGGCGGTGTTGGTGGAGAGATTGGTCGGAATGCGGGCCACCGAAGTCGAGGGGTTGCCCGTCAGACCCGTCGTGCGCAACACCCGGTACTCAAACGGTGCCCCGCCCCGGCTGGGGTCGAACCCGAATGGCCGGGTCCAGCGAACGGTGATTTCGCCCTGCGCCGGGTCGGTGCGATCAACGGTCACATTGGTGATGTAGGGCACCCTCCGGGGCAAATTGACGCAAATGGCGTTGGTGGCGGCACTTCCACCCCCGCCCCCGCCCTGGCCCGGCTCCGGGTAGCGTACCTGAATCCGGTAGCTGTACTGCGAACCCAACTGAAAGCCCCGGCCGTTGTTGGTATCGGTAAAGGTGGTCTCGTTAATGCCCACCCGGCCCACTTCGATGTAACCCAACGGCGGGGTTGTGATGCAAAGATCGGTGGTGCCGTTGTCGCAGGCACCTTCGCGGCGGTAAATGACCATCCGTACCCCGGCGGGTACGGGGCAGTTGGTGTAAGCATCCCAGTTGAGGACAAATGAGCGTGCCCCCGGCGTAGACGTTACCCGCAGATTTTTGGGCCGGGGTGCCACGACCCGAATGCGGAAGATTTTGGAATCGACCAGTTTGGGCAGCACCGCGCCGGGATTATCCTCGACTTTAAACAGCACGTCGTAAGCTTGCTGGCGCACGTGGGCGCAACTGGTTTGCCAGGTAAAAACCCCCGTGGCGGGTTCGGCCGTTTGGGGTTGCGTACCCGTCGTGAAGGTCGCGTACGGGCGGGCGATCTGCCCCGTGTCCCGGCCAAACACGCCACTGATGGCCGTCAGGGTGAGGGGATCTTTGCGGTTGAGGGTATTGGGTTGATCCGTCGCCGTGATGATGCGCTGAATGAGTGTACCCGCTTCCACACAGATTTCGGGCGGCGCCACGAGGCGAGGCCCTTTATTGTCGGTTGGTTTTACGATAATCTGCATATCGCGCGTGACCTCGCCGATTTTGATGCCATTGCGCCACTCTTCCACAACAAAGGCCACATTGTACTGACCAACGCATTTGGGCGCGTCCCAGATGAGGTCGCCGGTGATGGGGTCGATCCCGAACGTGGCCGGACCCGTGAGGGCTTCGTTCTGGCCCGCGCACACGTCCTGCGGAAATTTATAACCTGGAATATCAAACCCCCGGCACACGCTCCCGCCACGGGGAAATTGTTTGCTGATCGTCAGTCGGTACGAGAGGCTATCGCCTTCGGCGTCGAAAGCACCGGGGTTGTGAATGAAACGCTGCCCCACCACCGCCGTAAAATCGACGCCGGGGTTGAGCAACACCGGCGTGGTATTTTGCCCCAGTGTCGGGTTGATAAGCAGGGTAGTTTCAACCAGCCAGGAGATCTGGTCGGAATCTGCCCGTCCTACGTTAAGGGTTCCGGCGTTCCGGTTTTCGGTTCCTGCCGATACCGTGTACGTACCGGGCGCATTGAACGTATGCACGATTTTGTACACGTTCCGCGCCGTTTCGTTGCCGATGGGTGTGATGGTTTGGGGGGTAGGAAACCGGGGCGCGAGTTGTTCGGATGTTCCGTCGCCGAAACAAATATTCAGATCCGTTTCCTGTTGGTTGGCCTGGAAGCCGTTCACTACATCCGTGTAGGTGGTAATGGTAAATTCGTAGGTAAGCGAGGTTTCCGAGATCCGCCGGGCGGTAACTTCCCCCGCCCGAATGTGCGTGGCGCGGGCCGTACCGAGGGCGAGCGTCAGTACCGCCAGCCAACCGAATGCCAAAGAAGTAAAGGTTTTCATGGAGCGATTTGATGGTAACGTATTGGCCCGATACACGCTTCGGGCATCGCGTGGGAACGAAGAAATGACGTGGTTGCCGGGCCAGACGTGGCCCGGCCCATTACAAAGAACAACCAACTGCCCGGATTTTTGATTGGCTGACAAACAAAAAAAATCAACACCCGGTTAATACCGATAGACTGTGTCAAAATTAGAGAGTTGAATCCCCGCTTTAGAACGAAACTAAATTCGTTCTATTTCACCGAAAATAGATTTCTGCTTTGGCAGACAAGCGATTGGGTTGTAGTTTTGACGGTTGAATAGTGCCCATTTTCAGGTATTTTTAACTCGTTCCGAACGCTATGTCGTGGCTCCTAAGATTCTTTTCCAGTTCGATCGGCAAAAAACTCATCATGGCCCTGACGGGGCTGTTTTTGTGTAGTTTCCTGGTGGTTCACATGATTGGCAATACGCAGTTATTCTACGCCGATCAGGGGCTGGCTTTCAACAAGTATGCCGTAATTATGACCAGCAACCCGCTGATCGAGATCATCTCGATCGGGCTGTATTTTTTCATCTTGCTGCACACCGTCCAGGGCCTGTTGCTGGCGTATAAAAACCGCCAGGCCCGGCCCGTTGGGTACGCCAAATTCAACAACAGCAGCCGCTGGCAGTCGCGCAACATGGCCATCCTGGGTACCATTATTCTGGTGTTTCTGGTGGTCCACATGAGCCGGTTCTGGTACCAGTACCGCTTCGACTACGTGCCCTACAAAAAGTACGTCGAAAACATCCAAACCGGTCAGATGGTGAGTACCCAGGCCATGGCCGAGAGTTACGCCGTGAAGCGCCGCATCGTGGAAGACCTCGACGAAACGACCGGCCACAAGGTGACGATTGTCCGCGATTTGTACAAGGAAGTTGAGGTAGCCTTCCAGAATTTGCCCCTGGTGCTGCTCTACGTGTTGTCGATGGTTGCCCTGGCGTATCACCTCGTTCACGGGTTCCAGAGCGGATTTCAAACCCTGGGTCTCAACCACCCCAAGTACAATCCGCTCGTTCGCTGGGTTGGCGTCGGGCTGTTTGCTATCCTGATTCCGGCCGTCTTTGCGGCTATGCCGATTTATTTTTACGTGAAAAGTTTGGGGTAACGGTTCGCCAACTTTTTTTATAAATCGTCAAGCCTTTTTGATAAACAAGTAGTTACCCAAAGTATTCGGGCAAAGTTATTGGGTTATTGGTTACGGTTCGCCGTTGCGATTGGCGATTCGTCGCGTGGCTCATTATCAGACTTTTAACCAATAACCCAGTAACTTAATAACCTTACTTTAAACAACGAAACCTATGGCAACATCACCAAAGCTGGATGCCAAAGTACCCGACGGGGCGCTGGAAACCAAGTGGACCAAATACCGCTCGACGGTGCCGCTCGTCAACCCCGCCAACAAACGAAACCTCGAAATTCTGGTGGTGGGTACGGGGCTGGCCGGGGCTTCGGCTGCCTCCACGCTGGCCGAATTGGGGTATAAAGTAAAGGCGTTTTGCTACCAGGATTCGCCCCGGCGGGCGCACTCCATCGCCGCCCAGGGCGGCATCAACGCCGCTAAAAACTACCAAAACGATGGCGACTCGGTGTACCGGCTCTTCTACGACACCATCAAAGGCGGCGATTACCGCGCCCGGGAGGGCAATGTGTACCGGCTGGCCGAGGTATCGGGCAGCATTATCGACCAGTGCGTGGCGCAGGGCGTGCCCTTCGCCCGCGAGTACGGCGGACTTCTGTCCAACCGTTCCTTCGGGGGTACCCAGGTGCAGCGCACGTTTTACGCCGCCGGGCAAACCGGCCAGCAATTGCTGCTCGGCGCGTACTCCTCGCTGCAACGGCAGATTAGCCTGGGCAACGTGCAGATGTACACCCGCCACGAAATGCAGGACGTCGTCGTCGTCGATGGCAAGTGCCGGGGTTTGATTGTTCGTAACCTGGTCACTGGCGAACTGGAGCGGCATTTCGGGCACGCGGTGCTGTTGTGTTCGGGCGGGTACGGGAATATTTTTTACCTCTCGACCAACGCTCTCGGCTCCAACGTGACGGCGGCCTGGAAAGCGCACAAAAAAGGGGCGTTTTTTAGCAATCCCTGCTACACCCAGATTCACCCGACGTGCATCCCGGTATCGGGCGACCACCAGTCGAAGCTGACGCTGATGTCGGAGTCGCTGCGCAACGACGGGCGCATTTGGGTTCCCAAAAAACAAGGCGACGACCGCAACGCCAACGACATTGCCGAAGCCGAGCGCGACTACTACCTCGAACGCCGCTACCCGGCCTTTGGCAACCTGGTGCCGCGCGATATTGCCAGCCGCGCCGCCAAAGAACGCTGCGACGCGGGCTACGGCGTGGGTAAGTCCAAAATGGCGGTTTACCTCGATTACGCCGATGCCATCCTCCGGTACGGCAAAGGGGAAGCCAACAAAAATGGCCTCCACAACCCCTCGGAGGCTCAGATTCACGACCTGGGCATTGCCGTCGTGAAGGAGAAATACGGCAACCTGTTCGATATGTACCAGCAGATTACCGGCGAAAACCCCTACGACGTGCCCATGCGGATTTACCCCGCTGTCCACTACACGATGGGTGGGTTGTGGGTGGATTACAACCTGATGACAAATGTACCGGGGCTTTACGCACTGGGCGAGGCCAACTTCTCCGACCACGGTGCCAACCGGCTGGGTGCCAGCGCGTTGATGCAGGGCCTGGCCGACGGATATTTCGTCATTCCGTACACGATTGGGTCGTACCTGGCCGGGGAAATTCGCAACAAAGCCCTACCCACCGACCACGAAGCCTTCGTTCAGGCCGAAAAAACGGCGCGGGAACGGATCGAAAAGTTGATTGCCATTCAGGGTACCCAGACCGTCGGTTCGTTTCACAAACGGCTCGGCAAAATCATGTGGGACAAGTGCGGTATGGCCCGCAACGCCGAAGGACTCAACGAGGCTATTCAGGAAATCCGCGCCCTGCGGGATGAATTCTGGACGGACGTCCGCGTGACCGGTGACGCCGATGAACTCAACATCGAACTCGAAAAAGCGGGCCGGGTCGCCGATTTTCTGGAATTGGGCGAACTGATGTGCATCGACGCCCTCAACCGGGAGGAATCCTGCGGTGGTCACTTTCGCGAAGAACACCAGACCGAAGAGGGCGAAGCCCTGCGCGACGACGAAAACTTTGCTTACGTGGCGGCCTGGGAACACCAGGGCGAAAAAGGCTGGAACCTGCACAAGGAAGAACTCGTGTTTGAAAACATCAAAATTGCTCAGCGGAGCTATAAGTAGTCAATGGGTTACTGGTTACTGGTTGCCCAACCAATAACCAGTAATCAGTAACCAATAACCAATCCATGGCAGAAGGACATTCAGCCGACAACATGACCTTGACACTCAAGGTGTGGCGTCAAAAAAACAGAAACACCGAAGGTCGGTTTGTCACCTATACCCTCGGTGGCGTTTCGCCGGATATGTCATTCCTGGAAATGGTCGACATCCTGAATACGCAACTCATCGAGCGGAATGAAGAACCCATCGCGTTCGACCACGACTGTCGCGAGGGCATCTGCGGCTCCTGCGCCATGTACATCAACGGGCGGCCCCACGGCCCCAAGCAGGTGACCGCCTGCCAGTTGCACATGCGCAGTTTCAACGACGGCGATACCATCACGATCGAACCCTGGCGGGCAGCGGCATTTCCAATTATTAAGGATTTATCCGTCGACCGTTCCGCCTTCGACCGCATCGTGGCGGCGGGCGGGTACATTTCGATCAACACCGGCAACGCCCAGGATGCCAACAGCACCCCCGTACCCAAAGAAGCCGCCGATGAAGCGTTTATGGCAGCGGCCTGCATTGGCTGCGGGGCCTGCGTGGCTGCCTGCAAAAATGCCTCGGCGATGCTGTTTGTATCCGCTAAAATCTCTCAGCTTGCCCTGCTGCCGCAAGGGCAGGCGGAGCGGCGGATTCGGGCCGAAAAGATGGTTGCCCAAATGGACGAAGAAGGCTTTGGGGCGTGCAGTAATACCGGCGCGTGTTCTGCCGAATGCCCGAAGGGCATCAGCATGACCAACATTGCCCGAATGAACCGGGAATACTACGGCGCAAAATTGAAATCGACAAACGTGTAAGGCCAGCCCCCGAGGGGCTTTCTACAAACGAAAAGGCTCCGCTCTCTTGAAGAGAGCGGAGCCTTTTTTATGATTATTTGCAAAAAAAGTCTTTTCGGGTTGGTCAGGGGCTATAAAAAAGTAAACGCCGGGAATGTCCCAGCGTTTAGCTATCCTTAACCCACCTTCTGCTCTGGGAACACCGGTAAGGCGTTCCTTCAGAGTCATGACCTTTAACCTAATCTATATCGTCTTTCTCTGAATAGTGTTGAGAAAAACATCGAAATCTCTTCCAGTACTTTCGGCCCCTGAAGGGTAAGTTCTGCGGTGTGTGGAGGATGTCTCCAGCCAAACTGCCAACCTAATTCCCGTCAATAGAGATGCAAGCAAACCAATTAAAATAATCGTGCCTCAAATGCCGCCCCGGCGAATTACTGTTAAAAGAATAGAGACTACGGCGATAACCAGTAAAATGTGGATTAATCCACTACCACCAGCGTAGTTACCAAAATATCCTACTGCCCATGCAATGACTAAAACAACTGCAATAATATAAAGTATGCTTCTCATGGTGTTAGGAGGTTAATTAAAGGGTTGATAAGTAAGTCGTAATTTCCCGCCGAACAGGCGATTGATGATTAGTACAAAAAAAGTCTGCCACTCTACGTGGTATGGCTATACGTAAGTAAGACCTGTATTTCAACTCCACTCCTCACGCAATACTGTACAAAGACAGCACTCTTTGTGCAAAAACATACTCAACTTGGGGAAAATTGCCCGTCATACTGAAGTAGGGCGGTAATGCCTGATCGCATTGGCACTAAAATCGCCTGTCTATGAACGAAAACATCCATTCTCTGGCATTTTATTCCATGAAAAAATATAGTTTACAACTCTGGGAAACGCTCAAAGGGGCCTTCACCGCCTTCAACGATGATAATGCGCTCAAGATGAGCGCGTCGCTTTCCTACTACACCATCTTTTCGCTTTCGCCCATGCTCATCATCATCATCTCGCTGTGCGGGCTGTTTTTTGGGCGTGAAGCAGTGCAGGGGCAGATCTACGGCCAGATCCGGGGCCTGGTGGGTGAGAGTTCGGCGGTCCAGATTCAGGAATTGATCAAAAACGCCGAACTCTCCAACCAATCCGGCTTCGCAGCCGTGATTGGCGTCGTGATCCTGTTGATCGGAGCTACGGGGGTATTCGCCGAGATTCAGGATTCAATCAACTCCATCTGGTCGTTGAAAGCCAAGCCCAAGAAAAGCTGGCTCAAGTACCTCATTAATCGCCTGCTGTCCTTTTCGATGATTGTCAGCATCGGCTTCCTGTTGCTGGTATCGCTGGTAGTGAGTACCGCGTTAGATTTTTCCAGCGATTATCTCCAGCGCTATTTTTCAGATGCCGCCGTGTATCTGTTTTACGTCATCAATTACGTCGTTGTGCTGGCAATTATCTCTCTGCTTTTTGCCATTATTTTCAAGGTGTTGCCCGATGGCTACCTGCGCTGGCGTGACGCTCTGATCGGGGCGGCTTTTACGGCAGTTCTCTTTGTTGTCGGTAAACTCCTGATTGGGCTTTATCTTGGTAGTTCGGGTGTGAGCAGTACGTACGGCGCAGCGGGGTCGATTATCCTCATTTTGTTGTGGGTGTACTACACGGCGGCCATTCTGTATTTTGGGGCGGAGTTTACCAAAGTGTACGCCGAAAAATTCGGGACGAAAATAGTACCCAAAGCCCACGCTGTACGGGTTGAAAAGCGCGAGATCGAGCAACAGCCCAAAGGCCGGAAGCCGAAGCTACGCCACTAACCAGCATGATGAAGCCTCCTGCTTCTGCTGGCATATATCTTTCTGGATTAATTGCCAACTTCATTCACAATCAATCATGCGACGCACGTTTTTAACCATAACTGCCCTCGGTGTACTCCTGACCCTGAATTCCTGCGACGATAACCGTTCAAGGGTTGTTCAAAGCGAACAGGACAACCGCGAACTCGAAGGCACGGCCACCACCGATTCGAGTGGTTTCACCAACAACCTGGATCGTCCTTCGAATACGGACACCGCCAACACGATGGGTTCCGGTTCCGTCAACGCGGCAACGGGCAATTACGGGGCTGATTCCAGAGTCAGTGAGAGCGCGATGAACGCCCAACGCACCAGCACAACGGGCGATGCGATGGGATTTATGCAGGAAGCGGCAGCGGGCAACCTGACTGAAATCACGACGAGTCAACTGGCACTAAAGATTTCGACCAATGCGGAAATAAAGCGCTTTGCCGAGATGATGATTAAACATCACCAGACCAGTAATGGGGAACTGAAAGCGCTGGCGGTAGACAACAATGTACAGTTGCCTACCCAGCCAAAGCCAGAGCAAAAAACCGAGTACGACAAACTGACCACCATGACCGGGAGCGCGTTTGATCGGGCTTACGTCGATTTACAAGTGCGGTCGCACAAGCAGACCGTGGCTAAATTTGAGGATGCCGCAGCCGCTCTTGGCGATCTTGGTGTGCAGGCATACGCCACCAAAACGCTTCCCGTGGTGCAAGCCCACCTTGATCGGATTGTGCAGATGCAGGGCAAAATGGGCAGTAATCCGCAGTAACCTTTTTGCAAAACGTAAAAATAAAAGCCCACAGGCTGCACGGTGGAGTGCGTAACCTGCGGACTTTTATTTTTATTGGGCGAAAATCACCTTTAAAACCCAATTAATTTCCCCGATGAACCAGCCCTCGCGCAATCCGAAGCCCCTGCAAATTCTCAACGTGGTGTTGCTGTTGCTCACGTTGTACGTCAACTACCTGGCGAATGCGTTGCCACTCAACGGCAAGAATACGGGCCAACTCTCCGATCAATACCCCAACCTGTTTACCCCGGCGGGCCTGACGTTTTCGGTGTGGGGCGTCATTTACTTTGGTTTACTGGCCTTTGCGATCTATCAGGCGCTACCGCTCTTCAACCGAAAATGGGCCGCTGAAGTGCATCCCGTGGTGGAGCGCATCGGTTGGCTGTTCGTGCTAACGTGTGTACTCAACATTACCTGGATTTTCGCCTGGCATTACGAGCAATTGACGCTGTCGGTATTGGTGATGATTCTTTTTTTGCTAACGCTGACCCTACTTAATGAACGCTTGCAACCAAAACTGATTGAATCTTCCTGGCGGGTCAACTGGCTGGTTCAGGTGCCTTTTGCGGTGTACTGGGGTTGGATTACCATCGCCACCATTGCCAATGTGACCGCCTGGCTGGTGGCTGAGAACTGGAACGGTTTCGGGCTTCCCCAGAGCGTGTGGGCCATTGCGATGATCGCGGTGGGTATGTTTATCACGATCGCCGTACTGCGCCGTACGCAGCGCTGGGCCTACGGTCTGGTGGTTTTGTGGGGATTTGCGGGGATTATCATCAAGCGCCAAAGCGTACCCGATGCGCCCCACCTGGATATCGTCGTCGCAGCGGCGCTCGGGATGTTGCTGATTGGTTACTACCTGGTGCGAGTGCGGCCTTTGCGTACTAAGTCGTAAGTCTTAGATGTATTGGTTCACGAGGTTGTACCCGAAACTTTGCCAACGTTTTAGAACCGGGGCGCGTAGCCTTTGGCAAAGTTGGCGCAA
>JAJAZB010000031.1 GCA_026785975.1 Cytophagaceae bacterium
GACCGTTCGCTAACTAATCCCCCGGAAAAGCTTGGAATTGGGTTGAAAAACATAACTTCCCGGTGTCAGTACCTCACGGCCCGACTGACCTACCAAGCCGATGCCAGCGGAACGCTCGTCCTCATCGAAATCCCTGATGCCACCAAAGCAACAGGGGCAATGTAGGAGACCATTGCGCAGGGACTGGCCAACGAGTGGTCGCCCGATCAGATCAAGGGCCGCTGTAACCAACAGGGCCAACCCATGCTGGGCCGGGCCGCTATTTACCGCTACATTTGGCGGAATCAGCAGCGGGGAGGCCTACTTTACCGCTCCTTGCGCCAGGCCAGCAAACTTTACCGCCGTATGAGCTATTCTGCCGAAGCACTGATTTTCACCGAAAACGGCTGATTTGATTGATGCCGTGAAGCAACTTTTGTTTTTGAACTAATGCTCCAACTTCCCTTCATCCGCGAAAACCGCGACCTGACCATCGCCGGGTTGCGCAAGAAATACGTGACCAATCCCGAGGAAATCATTGACAACCTTATCGCCTCCGACCAGCACCGCCGCGAAACCCAGCAGGAATTAGATACCACGCTGGCCCAGTCCAATGCGTTGGCGAAACAAATTGGTGAGTTGATGAAAGCGGGAAAACGTGAGGAAGCCGAAATCGTTAAAGCCGAAACCGTCAATCTGAAAATCCGCTCGAAAAGCCTGGAGGATACGCTGCAAACTGCCGAAACCGACTTGCAGGCTCTGCTGGTCACGTTGCCCAACTTACCCCACGCCAGCGTGCCCGAAGGCCGCACACCGGAGGAAAATGAGGCGGTTTTTTCCTGGGGCGAAAAACCGATTTTACCCGCTGACGCCGTACCCCACTGGGAACTCATCAAAGCCAAAGGCATCATTGATTTTGAACTCGGCAACAAAATTACCGGCGCGGGTTTCCCGGTGTACCGGGGCAAGGGCGCGCGGATTCAGCGGGCGCTAATCAATTTTTTCCTGGATGAAGCCATTGCCGCCGGGTATGTTGAAATTCAGCCGCCGATTCTGATCAACGAGGCCTCGGCGTTCGGTACGGGGCAATTGCCCGACAAGGAAGGACAGATGTACGCGGCGGGCGGTCCCGAGGCTACCGCCGACAAGCTCTTCCTGATTCCTACCGCCGAGGTACCCATCACGAACATTTACCGCGATGTGATTTTAAGCGAAAGCGATTTGCCCATCAAAAACGTGGGGTACACCCCCTGCTTCCGGCGCGAGGCGGGCAGTTGGGGCGCACACGTGCGCGGACTGAACCGTCTGCACCAGTTTGACAAAGTGGAAATTGTGCAAATCCGCAAGCCGGAGGAATCGTACCAGGCGCAGCAAGAGATGCTCGAACACGTGAAAGGACTTTTGCAAAAACTTGAATTGCCCTACCGCATCTTGCGGCTCTGTGGCGGCGATATGAGTTTTACCTCGGCGCTCACGTTCGACTTTGAAGTGTGGTCGGGGGCGCAGCAGCGCTGGCTGGAGTGTAGTTCGGTCTCTAACTTTGAAACCTACCAGGCCAACCGGCTGAAACTGCGTTATAAAGTTGAGGGTAAGATGCAACTGTTGCATACCCTCAACGGTTCGGCGCTGGCGCTGCCCCGCATTCTGGCCGCGCTACTCGAAAACAACCAATCGCCCGAAGGCATCCGAATTCCAAACGCACTCGTGCCTTACTGCGGATTTGATATGATTTGAAACCGAGAAAATAATTTCAAAAATTTCGGATAATTTCCAAAAAAAGAAAGGGCCAGCCACAGTGGTTGACCCTTTCTTTTAGAAAAGATAGTTATCAACAATTACTTGAGGTTATCCACAGTTTTTTGGTCAAAAAGAGAGAGTTATCCACATTTGCTTTACCACTTCCCCTGCCCATCGGGCATTTGTGCTGTTTTATATAAAAATCGTGCCAGCGCTCTACTAACTTCTGCCGGGCAACCATCACTGCACGGATCTCTTTGTGAGCCATCGGCGCTTCGTTTGGATAGCCACCGGTGAGCGATCATAATTTATTGGAAATTTCTGCCTTCCGCACCCTTCTGCCTACCTTTCGGGCATGAAAAAATTGTGCGTGTTTTGTGGTTCCAGCGTGGGGTACCGGGAAATTTTCCGGGAAACAGCCACGGAATTGGGTCGGGCGATGGTCAGTCGAGGAATTGATTTAGTGTACGGCGGCGGTCACGTGGGGCTAATGGGCGTTTTGGCCGATGCCGTACTTGCCCAGGGCGGGCAGGTCGTTGGGGTAATTCCGCAGTTTTTAAAAGATTGGGAAGTCGCCCATTCCGGCGTGACCGAACTGATCGTCAGCCAGACGATGCACGAACGCAAAGCCCGCATGGCCGGGTTGGCGGATGGGTTTATTGCTCTGCCGGGCGGCTACGGTACCCTCGATGAATTGTTTGAAATCCTAACCTGGAAGCAACTCCGCCTCCACGCCAAGCCAGTCGGAATTCTCAACGCTGACGGTTTTTTCAGTCCACTTTTGCAAATGCTGGACTCGATGGTCGCCGAAGGGTTTGTCAACGCTACGAATCGTCAGCTCATTCTGGTGGCGGATGGTGTGGATGAGTTGCTCGAAAAAATGACTCTGCACACCCCGAAACCGGGTGAGCAGTGGGTAAATTCCGAAAAGTTGTGAGGCATCACCCGTCCATTCGCTAATCCAATGCCCTACTGGTTTCTACTCCTCATCGCCGTGGCGATTGGCGCCATTCTACCCTTTCAGGCCGGGTTAAATACTCAGTTGGCCCGGGTCGCCGGGCATCCGGTTTGGTCCGCCTTGTTTTCGTTTGCGACGGGTACCGTGGTCCTGCTGCTTTACGCGCTGTTGGCCCGGTTGCCTACGGGTCAGTTGGGCGCTCTCAAAAGTGTCCCCTGGTATCTCTGGCTGGGCGGCATACTCGGTACGGTGTACGTAGCGACGGTTTTGCTCATCGTACCCCGCCTGGGCCTGGCCCTAAGTTTCGGGCTGATTATCGGCGGGCAAATTCTGGTTTCGCTGGTGATCGACCACTACGGCTTGCTTGGGCTACCCGTACAGCCGGTTTCGCCCGGCCGACTGCTCGGTGCGATTTTGCTGATCGTCGGTGTCGCGCTGATCCGGCGGTTTTGAAGCAGCTTTTAACGATGTGGCTACGCTCTGAATGGCTAAATATCTGGCGGATTTGATTAGCCGTAAGTTTCCCTGGAACAATAGTTTTAGCTCAGTTTTGAATACCCGTTCTAATTGCTGAACGGTCAACTAACTCTGTTAACTATAAACTATATGGCCCGCCCCAGAGAATTCGATGAGCAGGAAGTTTTGCAGAAGGCCACTGAGGTTTTTTGGAAAAAAGGCTTTCACGGCTCGTCCATGCAAGATTTAGTGGAGGCAATGGATATAAACCGCGCCAGTTTGTACGATACGTTTGGCAATAAACAGCACCTTTATCTGAGTTGCCTGAAAAGCTATCACGACATTAACCAACATGAATTAGCCGGGGTAGTTGAAGGTAGCGGCTCTGCCCGTGACCGCTTGCGCGGGCTATTCATACTGTGTATTGAAAGATTCGTCGACGACCCGGACCGCAAGGGGTGTTTTATTGCCAATGCCACGTTGGAACGGGTACCCGGCGACCCGGCGACCCAGCAATTGGTCTGTAAAACCGTACAGGAAACGGAGCAGCTTTTCCGCGTTATTGTGGAAGCCGGGCAACAAACTGGCGAAATTAACCCGGCATTATCCCCGAAGGAACTGGCGCAATTCTGGACAACCATGCTGGCGGGCCTACGCGTAGTTGTTAAAATAAATCCAGATCGCGCGGCCCTCGAAGATCTAATGCGTGTCGCCATGCGGGTGTTGGATTAGTCAGGCCAACGCCCATTCTGAGCCGGTCAACCCGCCGATTTATCAAAACCATGTCACAATCAGAAATGACTGCTTTAAAACCAACGGGCCGTTTGCGGGTTGCTGTTGATGGAAGCACCCAGGTGGCAGGCCGGGATAGCGGTATGTTTTCCCGCAACCCCGACCTTTCAACCGGTAAACTGAAGGTGTAGCTTTGTACGCCAATTCAACCAAACAGATTATGGAAACCACGGTATTAGGCTTGCACCACGTGACGGCTATCGCGGGGGATGCCAAGCGCAATTTTGATTTTTACTCGGCGGTGATGGGGCTGCGGTTTGTCAAGAAAACGGTCAACTTCGACGATCCGCACACGTACCATTTTTATTTTGGCAACTACGCCGCCGAACCGGGCACGATTCTGACCTTTTTCCCCTGGGGCAGCGCCGTCCCGCCGGGTCGGCGGGGCACGGCGCAGGCGACTGAAACGGCCTTTTCAGTGCCCGAAAACAGCCTTGATTTCTGGATGAAACGCTTCGACGCCCACGGGATCATTTACAATAAACCCTCGCGCAAGTTTGGCGAAAATTACCTGCCGTTCATCGACCCGGACGGCTTGAAACTCGAACTGACCACCTCGGCACGGGGTGATACCCGACAACCCAACGAAACCAGCGAGGTGAGTGGCGAATACGCTATTCGCGGCTTTCACGCGGTAACACTTACGCTAACCGACGTGCAGGCTACGGCGGAGATACTGACCGAACTGCTTGATTACCAGTTACTCGAACGCCAAGTGAATCGCTACCGATTCCTGAATCCGAACGTACCCGCCGCCGCCATCGTGGATTTGGTTGAAGCCTCCGGCGAGCGGCGCGGACACGTATCGGGTGGCTCGGTACACCACGTGGCCTTCCGCGTGGCGAACGATGAAATCCAGATGGCCTTGCGGGAAAAAATCGCGGAGAAAGGGCTGCAAGTCACCGAGCAGATCGATCGAAACTACTTCCATAGCCTGTATTTCCGCGAGCCGGGCGGGGTATTGTTTGAAATCGCTACCGACAACCCCGGCTTCACCGCCGATGAATCGCTTGATGCCCTGGGGCAGAGCCTGAAACTACCCGCTCAGTACGAACGCCGCCGGGAAGAAATTGAGGCGGCTCTGGTGGTGTTGTGAGGAAAACCCTTCACCGATTGGACGGTTTTGAGCCGTCTGACCGGTAAATATTCGGCTACCTGGTTGATTTTGCTTTATTAGCTTGTTTAATAATTTCCCGTCCCATCTCGGTGTTTTGCATCTCCGGCGTGAGCACCTCGTACATTTCCATGTAATCTGACCGACTAAGTCGATCTTGGAGCGTACACAGGGTTGGCAATACAGCACCTGACGCCGAATTATGGTACCGTTTCACGTACGACTTCAGCATATTAATCCGATCAGCCATCAGCTCATTCCCTAATTGCTTTAATACGTTCGCACTTGCAGTATCCTTCTTCCCAAGTAAAGACTGATATACTTGATTTAAACGATGCCGTTGGTAGCCCAGATGCTGGTCGTGGTCATACCAATCTCTCCATTGTTCATCGATATCAGACCCACTAACCCTTACATGATCGTAGTCCGGTTTGGTTCCTGTTACCATCAATTCCCTATTGTCGAGTAGAATATCCGCCAACTTCTTGCTTTCTCTGCCCTTGCCCGTGTAGAGGTACATAAAAGCAGGTTCGATCAAAGAACCGGCCAAGATAAATTCTCCGTCTTTGACCGAAGCCGAGTCGATGCGCTTTGTGCCACGGCTTAGGTAGACCTTGACGTCATCGTCAAGTCCTGTGATCCGTCCTGTGATCCGATACCCAGTACTCTCTTGCGCTAAAGACACCGCAATGGAAACGATAAAGACTATACAACCCAACAAATGATTCTTCATGTCGATATATTTTAAAAATTATTTTCTATACAGACACAAGTATAATTCATTCGTTGCATTACCCAAACCCTCACCGCCCCCACTTCCTTTTTCCCCGCCCCCGGAGTACTTTTGGGGCAATGCCCCACTTCCTGCAAAAACTCTTGAAAACCCACTGGCTTCGCCGTACCCTCGCGGGCGTGGCGGGTGGGTTTGTGGCTTTTCTGGGGCTGGATGCGCTTTTTCCATTGCCCGCAATTCCCCCGTATTCGACGCTGATTACCGCCGCCGACGGCACGGTGCTCCACGCTTTCCTCACACCCGACGACAAGTGGCGGCTTTACACCGAGCGCGTCGAAATCACGCCGACGCTGCGGAAAGCCCTTTTATTTAAAGAAGATCGCTGGTTTTACTGGCATCCGGGCGTCAATCCGCTGGCGGTGGGCCGGGCGGGGTTGCGCAACGTGCTGACCGGGCGGCGCACTTCGGGCGCGTCGACGCTCACGATGCAGGTGGCCCGCTTGCTCGATCCCAGCCCGCGCACCTACGCGAGCAAACTGCGCGAAATGGCGCGGGCAATCCAGTTGGAATGGCATTTTTCGAAAGAAGAAATCCTGCAATTGTACATCAATCTCGCGCCGTACGGTTCCAACATCGAAGGGCTTAAATCGGCCTCGCTGCTTTATTTTCAAAAATCCCCCCAACTGCTCAGTCTGGCCGAAATTACGGCGCTGGTCGTGGTTCCCAACCGCCCCTCGGCCTTACGGCTGGGCAGTCGCAATGCCGCCGTGCGCCAGGTCCGGGACCGCTGGTTGCGCCGATTTGCCGCCGCCGCGCTTTTTGACCGGCAAACCCTCAGCGATGCCCTGCGCGAGCCGCTCACCGTGCATCGGCACGAGGCCCCCAAGTCGGCCCCGCATTTGAGTTTGCGATTGGCGGGACAAGCGCCGGGCCAACCCATTGTGCAAAGCACCCTACGCCCGGCGGTGCAGGCCAAAGCCGAAGCGTTGGTCAGAAATTACGTCAACCGGCTGCGGGCGATGAACATCCGCAACGCCGCCGTGCTGGTCATCAACAACCAGACGCAGGCCGTCGAAGCCTACGTGGGTTCGGCCGATTTCAACGATCCCAGCGATGGCGGGCAGGTCGATGGCGTTCGGGCCATTCGCTCGCCGGGCAGTACGCTCAAGCCCCTGCTCTACGCCACGGCCTTCGACCGGGGGTTGCTGACGCCCAAAACCAGGTTGCTCGACGTGCCGACCAATTTCAGTGGCTACCAACCGGGTAATTTTGACCAGCAATTTCACGGCCCCGTCACGGCGGAATTTGCCCTGGCCAACTCGTTGAATCTCCCCGCCGTGCGGGTGTTGCGCGACTTGGGTACGCCGATTCTGATTGGTCAGTTGAAAAAGGCGGGTTTTGAAACGGTGAAAAAAACTGGCCCAAAACTGGGCCTTTCGCTGGTGTTGGGCGGCTGTGGCGTGACGCTCGAAGAATTGACTAATTTGTTTGCGGCTTTCGCGCGCAACGGTCAGTTTAAAAAAGCCAGTTTGGTGGAAACAGCGGAATCCGAACCCGTGACCTCCGCCATTCCGTTGGTTTCGGAGGAAGCGGCCTACCTGATCACGAAGATTTTATCCCAAATCACCCGGCCCGATTTGCCCAACCAGTACGAGTACACGTACCATTTGCCCAAAATTGCCTGGAAAACGGGCACTTCGTTTGGCAAAAAAGACGCCTGGAGCATTGGCTACAACGCCCGGTACACCGTGGGCGTATGGGTGGGGAATTTTTCGGGTGAAGGTGTGCCCGAACTCAACGGGGCAAGTATCGCGACACCCCTGCTTTTCGACGTGTTCAACGCCATCGACTATAACGCCCCGGCGCGGTGGTTTGGCGTTCCCAAAACTCTAATCATGCGCAAAGTGTGCCCCGAAAGTGGCCTGCCACCCGGCGAGTTTTGCCCGCATCAAGTCCTTGATTATCACTTGCCGGGTGTATCCCGAACCGAAACCTGCCCGCACCTGCGACCCATCTGGACCAACGCCAACGCCACGATTAGCTACTGCACCCGTTGCCTGCCCGACAGTGGGGCCGACCGGCGGCTTTACCCCAACCTCGCGCCTGAACTGTTGGCCTGGTACGACGGAAAACGAATTCCCTACGAACGCATTCCGGCGCACAACCCGCGCTGTACACGCCTTTTTTCGCAACAAGGCCCGCGCATCGTCGACCCCACCGACGGCGGCGAGTACTACCTGAATCGCACGGGCAATCAGCAACTTGCGCTCCGCTGCCAGGTCCCCAACGGGGTGCAAACGGTATTTTGGTACGTCAACGACAAGTTGCTACGAAAAGCCAGCCCGAATGAAACTGTGTTTTTTCGGCCCGCGCCGGGGCGGGTGAAACTTTCCTGTACTGACGACCAGGGACGAAATATGGATAGCTGGATTCAGGTAAAGTGGGAATAATTGGAATTTTTTTTGTAACTAATGTTACGCAAAAAAGCGCAAACCCGTCATTGCGAGGAAAGGAACGTAGTGACTGACGAAGCAATGACGGGTTTCGCTAAAAATCAATCGCTTCAATCCTCCCGCCGCGCGATTTCCCGCTTCACGTCTTTGTCTTTGATGCCTTCGCGTTTATCGAAAAGTTTCTTGCCTTTGGCCAGGGCAATGTCCAGTTTGGCAAAACCCCGGTCGTTGATGTACAGGCGTGTTGGCACGATGGTTAGCCCAACGTCCTTGAGTTTTTCGAGCAGGCGGCGGAGTTCACGTTTTTGCAGCAACAACTTACGCTCGCGCACCGGGTCGTGGTTGGAATACGTGCCTTGTTCGTAGATGGCGATGTTGATGCCCCGGGCAAAAAGTTCGTTCTTCAAAAACAGGCAGTACGCATCGGTCAGATTGACTTTGCCTTCCCGGATAGACTTCACTTCCGTGCCCGTCAGCACCAGACCCGCCGTGAACGTATCCAGAAATTGATATTCGTACCGGGCGCGACGGTTTTGAATTTCAATGGTTTTGGCAAAGCGCTCTTTTTTCTTGTCGGCCATAGCGTAAACATCTTTTCCCTTTCCAGGGACAACTTCGTAGTAAAAAAGCAAGCCACGCAGGATCAACCGCGTGGCTTGGCAAACGACGCAGAAACCGCCTTATTTCTTCTCGGGCGTAGTCGCGGGGATGGCCTTAGCCTGACTTTCCTTGTACTCCTTGTTGAGGCCCTCCATGATTTTTTTGGTCACGTCGTAGTTGGGGTTGGCAAACAGGATGCCGCCGCCTTTGGAGTAACCCAGTACAAACTGGTAGTCGTTTTCGCGGTTGTACTTTTGAATGTAGCCGGAAATATTGTTGTACAGTTCGTCATTCTTCTTGGCTTCTTCTTCGGCCAGGTCGTTGGCGGCTTTCTGGCGGTACTGCTCAAATTCAGCCCCCCGTTTCTGCAAACTTAACTGCCGGGCCTGCGCTTCGGCGGCAATCATACCCGGTGCCTGTTGCTGAAAAACCTGAATTTCACGTTGCAGCGACGATCCCCGACCATTGATTTCGGTGTCGAGTTGGGCGCGTTTTTGTTCAAAGGCTTTCCGGGCATCTTTAAAAAATTCGTAATTGTTCAGCAGCGAGTCGCTGTTAACGTACACGATGGGCTTGCTGCCCACGGTCCCGGTGCTATCAGTGGTCGAGGAGTTGGTGGATGATTTTCCGGAAAAATGCAGGTAGTACAACACCGCTACGGCAACGGCCAACACGGCATTGAGGGCAAGCGAAAGATTTTTCACAAATGATGGTTGGTTAAAATGGTACGGTATCGCTCCACGACGGTCGCTCCACGAGGGGTAGCAGGTAGCAAAAAAGTCCGTAAAGACGTAAAGATAAGGAACAGTCGGCAGTTCGCGGTAGGCAGTTGGCAGTAAATCACCGCCGCCTCGCTCTCACGCAAACGCCCGCCGCGACAGGTACCCCGCCCAGGCGGCTACCCCACCGACCAATCCACCGAGCAGCGCGGTCAGGAGCAGGAGCGTGAGTGTACTTCCGCCTAGGGGTAGCAGGTGCGCCATGCGGTCGGCCAGCAGATTGTCGTTGGCGTGGCTTTGCAAAAAAGCCACGATTGCCCAGAGCAGGGCAATCGCCAGAAAACCCGCTCCGAAGGCCCCACCCGCACTGCGGGAGCGCCAGCAGGCAATGGCAAAAGGCACGACGGCGATCATCCACCAGGGAAGGAAATACTGCACAGCGGCAGTCAGAAGCAGAATCAGGAGAAAAGGCATGGGTTGAAAATGAGAACGAACTGTTTATTTCTTGGAAAGTTTCCAGGTCGAAATAACGCCCGGATGCTTCTCGTCGGGCGATTGCAGATACACCAGCGGGTCGAGTTGGCCGGTGCGCCAGCGTTCGATCATGTTGTCGTAAAACCGGCTGCCGGGATTACCCGATTGCCCACCGGGATACAGGCCGTACGCCGTCGGGCCGTTTTTGCCCAAGGCCACCACCATGCGCCACGAGGGGCCGTGGGCCTTATTCGTGGCGTTGACAATACCGGTGCCTCCGCCCGTGACCAGGCCCAGGCGACTCAGCGCGGGAATCCGGGCCAAATGCCGGATGTCGGTACCCCGCTGCGCACCTAATTGCCATTTGGGGCCAAGAACACCGAGTTGCTTTTGCAGCGTGTCGATGGCGTTTTTGAAACTGCGCTGCGTCAGTTCGGCCAGGGTTTCGCGGTGGTCCGTCGTGCGAATATCGTCGAACCAGCGGGCCGTGGGTTCCCGCAAAATCATCCGCATCGTGCGGTCACTGGTGGGTAAAATAGTTGGTTCGCCCGCTGGACTGCCGAGTTCATCCTGCCACGTAGCCGCGTACAGGGCGTTGATCCATTCCGTGTACACGGTGGGTTCAACGTTGTCCGGGTTGTTCTGAAAATTCCAGCTTTTCAAGCGGTTCAACGCTCCCAACTGTCCGGCACTCAATTCACGGGGTTGCACCAGCGGCAGCAGTACCGGCAGCAGCGTACGGGCCTGAATGCTGAAATTATCGTTTTGCAGCATCCGCAGGCTGTCGGGGGTGGCGCGTTGCATGGCTCCCAGCCGGTCGTTGATGCGCAAGCCCCGTTCGGCGGGCAGGCTCTCGCCCGTCAGGTAGTACGGGTAACTCGGGTCGGTGTAGTTTTGGTTGGCCGAACTTACGAAACCACGCGGCGGATTGAGTACGTGCGGATTGTGGGCGTGCGGAATCCAGCCCTGCCAGTCGTTGATGGCCTTCGACCCGTCGAGGATAAACTTTCCCTGGTTTTGCCAACGAAGCGGAAACTTGCCATTGACCCAGATGGCGACTTCATTTTTGTTGCTGGCAAACACAAAATTCTGCGCCGCCGCCACGTAGTGAATTAAGGCCGCTACGTATTCCTTGTAGTCGTGGGCGCGGTTGAGTTGATAAAAGCAACGAGTTTCGTTCGACGGATCGTGGGCCACCCAACGCAGGGCGTGGCCCACGGGAACGGCTTCGTTGAAGGGCTTCTCGGCTTCTTCGTACACGATCGGGCCGTGGTGCGTGTACAGCACCGTGTCGACCACATCGGGTTTGCCGCGCACTTTCAGCGTTTCCACCCGGCGCTTTACCGGTTTCCACTGCCCCTCGAACCAATATTGTTTCCGGCTTGCATTGCGGAACTTGACCGTGTACCAATCCATCACGTCGGCCCCGACGTTGGTCTCACTCCAGGCGATGTCGTGGTTGTAGCCGATGATAATCATCGGTGAACCAGGAATGGTAGCTCCGGCGGCGTTGACGCCCGGCGCGACCAGTTGCATTTGGTACCAGATGGACGGCAAACTGAGTGACAGGTGCGGATCGCCCGCTAAAATGGGCAGGCCTGTGGCCGTGCGGCTTCCGTGAACGGCCCAGTTGTTGGAGCCAATTCCCTCAGTTTTTACTTCGTCAAAATCCTCCACAACGGCAAGGGGCATTGACGCGTCGGTCGGCGGTTTGGTCGTAGCGACGGGCGAGAAATCCCATTTCGTTCCGGCAGGAATGATGGGGCTGACCACAACGCCGGGAAAATTAGGAAAAAGGTCGGTCGTGGCGACGGGGCCGATTTTACGCAAGACATTGTTCATTCGGCGGTCGTTGCTGCGGCCCGCCAGCGTCAGGGTCATTTCTTTGAGCAGCAACAAGCATTTCAGGGATGTCCAGGGTTCGGGCGCGTATCCCAACAGCTTGTATTCCAGCGGATAATCTCTCGGACGCAGGCTGGAAATGTAGGCATTCACACCCGCCGAGTACGCCTCCACTACCCGCCTGGTGATGGGGTCGGCCAGCATTTGTTGTTGAGCCAGTTCAGCCCCGTACACCATACCGATGCGGCGTTTGTACCGGTCGAGTTCAAGGGCTTTTTCTCCCACAATTTCCGACACCCGCCCCGCCGCCGCGTGGGTTTGAAATTCCATTTGCCAGAGGCGATCCCGCGCGGTGATGTACCCCTGGGCAAAATACAAATCCGAGTCGTTTTCGGCGAAAACATGGGGAACCCGGTTGGAGTCGAAGCGCACGGTGACGTTGCCCTGCAAGCCGTCGAGGTGGAGCGTTTGGTCGGCAAAAGCGCTCTTATTGCGCTCGCCGTTGGCCCAAAATCCGCCGAAGGGGTCGAGTAGCGGCGCAATGGGCGGCAGATCACCCCATTTTTTGTTTAACGACCAAACCAGCCCGACGGTCAGCAACAGGGCCAGGACGGCAAAACTTTTTTTAAACACGCCCGTTCCAGAGGATTTCATGCGTTGTTGAGGGTGGGGTAAAAAAAAATAGCAAATTTTGACCGACGAAAGTAGGCGTTTCCAACCAAACTATTCAGTTGCTTCATCGAATCTTTCTATTTTGGTGATTCTCTTTCGGTGGATACATTTGCTCCGTAGCGTGGGATTTAAACCGCAGACGCGCAGGCCCTACGCTATGGAGCAAAATGCTAAATTTCAAATCTCTCTCCCTTTTTCCATGAAAAAATTCCTGCTCGGTGTGGTCATTTTGCTCGGCGTTCTGGTTGTCGTGTACCTGCTTGGTCCGCAACCCGACGCGCCCCAAACCACGTTTGAACCACCCGCCCTGCCTACGTTGCTGCGCGTGCTGGAGGCCCAAATCCAATCGGAAGAAAGCACCACGCCCGGCCTGAAACCCGGCTGCGAAGCCCGCATTGTCTGGGCCGATTCCCTGAAAAAACAGGCAACGCCCTACGCCCTGCTCTACCTGCACGGCTTCTCGGCCAGCCCCGGCGGCGAGGGCGACCCGGTGGCGTTCAACCTTGCCAAAACCTTCGGCTGCAATCTGTTCCTGGCCCGCATGGCCGGACATGGCGTTGATTTGGGGGACGAAACCATGGCCAACCTGACCACGGACGAGTACCTCACCTCGGCGGAAAAAGGCCTGGCGATTGCCAAACAACTGGGGGATACGGTGCTGGTGATGGGCACCTCGGCGGGCGGGGCGCTGAGCCTCTGGCTGGCCTCGCGCCACCCCGAAATCAAGGCGGTGGTTGCGTATTCGCCCTGCATCAAAATCTACGATCAAACGGCGACGTTGCTCGATAATCCCTGGGGTTTGCAAATCGCCAAAATGGTCGTGGGAAAGCCTTTCAACGACGTTGAGAATCCCACGGACGGCCAAAAACGCTTCTGGACGACGCATTACCGGCTGGAGGGTTTGGTGGCGTTGCAAAATTTCCTGACCCACGACATGACGCCCGAAACGTTTGGGAAAGTCAAATGCCCGACGCTGGTTGCCTACTATTTCAAAAATGAAGAGGAGCAGGACAAAGTCGTGTCGGTACCCGCGATTCTGACGATGTTCGGGCAATTGGGTACGCGTACTCCGTTGAAACGGGTCGTAAATTTGCCCAGCACGGCCCGCCACGAAATGGCTTCCAAATACCTCTCGAAAGATTGGCAGAGCGTGGAACGCGAAACGGTGAAATTTCTACAAGACGTGGTTGGGTTAAAACCGGTTAATCAACCTGCCCTACAACCAACGACAAACTGATGCTCAAAAAACCCGCTCATTCCCTGCGCCAAAGCGATTTCCACCACGTACTATTTGCCGCATTCCTGTTTTTGCCCCCGACCAACATGGCCCAAACGCAACGCCTCGACATTCAGGGCCACCGGGGTTGCCGGGGTTTGATGCCCGAAAACAGCATTCCCGCTTTTTTGAAAGCCCTCGATCTGGGCGTGACCACCCTTGAACTCGACGTGTGCATCAGTGCCGACAAGCAGGTCGTGGTGTCGCACGAGCCGTATTTCAACGCGGCGTTCACGACCAAACCTGACGGATCACCGGTGGCGAAAAGCGAGGAAAAAACGCTGAATTTGTACCGGATGCCGTATTCAGAAATCAAAAAATACGACACCGGGCAGCGCGGCAACGTGGGTTTTCCGGAGCAGCAAAAGCTACCGGCCCACAAGCCGTTGTTGCGCGAGGTCATCGAGGCCGCCGAAGCCCAGGCCCAAAAAACGGGTCGTGCCAAGCCGCGTTACAACATCGAAATCAAGAGCGAAGAAAAGGAATATGACGTGTCGCAGCCGCCCGTGGCCGGGTTTTGCGACCTGGTTTACGCTGAAATCAGTGCGCTCCTACCGACCGACCGGGTGACGGTGCAGAGTTTCGATTTTAACGTGCTCAAACACTGGAAACAGAAAACCGACGCGGGGCAATACAAGAAAATAGCCCTGGCCGCGCTCGTCAACACGCAGGGTCCCGACGGCGCGGTGAAGGCGTTGGGTTTCCGACCCGATATTTTCAGTCCGTACCATATTTTGTTGTCCAGAGGAAAAGTGGATACGGCCCATAAACTGGGCATGAAGGTGGTTCCCTGGACGGTCAACGACACGGAAAATATGCAGAAATTAGTTGATTGGGGCGTCGATGGGATCATCACCGATTACCCGGATCGCGCCAAAACCTTGCGGTAGCACTGGTTTTTTACGGGCTTTCCTTAAATTCACGCAGATTCTATGTAGTCTGGCGCAGTTTTTTGATAAACTGGTACTCCGTTGATTCAACGACTGGCGGCACGCTCCTTAACTGCCAACTCAATAATGCACCTGCTCAACGATACGCTGGTCTGGCTGATGAAACGACGAATGCCCCGCATCGAGGCTTTTCGACGGGAGCCTGTGGCCGCGCAGGAACGCGTTTTTCGGCGTTTAATTCATTCTGCCCGCCATACCGAATGGGGCAAGCGCTATGGCTACGGCAGCATCAAAACCATTTCGGAGTTTCAGGAACGGGTGCCCGTTTCAACGTATGAAGATTTTTTTCCGCACATTGAGCGGGTTATGCGGGGCGAACAAAATATTATCTGGAATTCGCCCATTCTCCTGTTTTCCAAATCGTCGGGTACGACTAATGCCCGCAGCAAGTTTATCCCCGTATCGCGTGAAGCGCTCGATGCCTGTCATCTTCAGGGGGGCAAAGACCTCATCGCCCTCTACGTCGACAACGTACCCGATACGCAGGTTTTCCGGGGCAAGGGGCTTTCCATCGGCGGGAGTTTGTCCAACAACGATTTCAACCCGAATAGTCAGGTTGGCGACGTGTCGGCGGTGGTCTTGAAAAACCTGCCCTCCTGGGCGCAAGCCATTCGGACCCCACCACTGAGCGTGGCGCTGATGGACATTTGGGAAGAGAAAATCGAACGCATGGCCGAGGTGACCTCGCAGCAAAATGTAACCAGCATTCTCGGCGTACCCACTTGGTCTCTGGTGCTGATCGAGCGGATTTTGGAGAAAACCGGCGCGCAAAACATCCTGGAGGTGTGGCCAAATTTTGAGGTTTTCTGCCACGGAGCCGTCGCCTTCGGACCGTACCGGGACTTGTTTGCCAATCAGGTTTTTGCCGGGAAAACCGGGAGCGCTCCGGTTCGGTTTCTGGAAAGTTACAACGCCTCCGAAGGTTTCTTTGGCTTGCAGGATGACCTGAGTTTGCCGGATGAATTGCTGCTGATGCTCGACTACGGCATTTTCTACGAATTTATCCCCACCGATGAACTGCACAATCCACACCCGCGCGCGCTGACGATCGGGGAAGTAACCCCCGGCCAACAGTACGCCGTGGTGATATCGACCAACGCGGGCCTGTGGCGCTACGCCATTGGTGACACCGTGCGGTTTACGAGCACGTATCCGCACCGCATCAAAATCAGTGGCCGGACGAAGCATTTTATCAACGCGTTTGGCGAGGAAGTCATCGTTGAAAATGCCGAATGGGCCATCGCCCGCGCCTGCGAAGCCACCGGTGCCACCGTGACCGACTACACCGCCGCGCCGGTTTTTATGAACAGCCGTAAGCGGGGCCGCCACGAATGGGTACTTGAATTCACCCGCCAACCCGATAATCTGACGCACTTCACGACCGTTCTCGACGACAGCCTGCGGCAAGTCAACTCCGACTACGACGCCAAGCGCACGGCCAATCTGGCTTTAGTACTCCCGCTGGTGCAGGTGGTACCGCGAGGTACTTTCTACGAATGGCTCCGCCGACGGGGCAAGCTGGGCGGGCAGCACAAAGTACCGCGCCTATCAAACTCCCGCGAAATGGTGGAAGAAATCCTGCAACTGGCCCCCGGTATGGATTCCGGGCGGGTGGGGGTGTAAGCTGATGATTTAGGATTGTGCTTTTAATCTTGCTACAGCGCAGTTTGGCTGGCAGGATGCAGCTACGCCCGGAGGGCTTTTTGATATTCGTCACTCGCGAGACGCGAGCGACTGCGGGAGACATTGAATTTTTCAGAAAGTTTGGTTGCATTCAATAACCTCATTGACTGCAATTGAATTAAAATCACAGTCAGTCTTGTAAGTCTTTTTATATCATTGTCTTGCATTTGGTAAATATCATTCTGTTGATTAAATTATCTGGGTTTATTTATGAAATGATCGCTTGCTTATTGCCAAAAGTGTGTTTGTTAGCTGTTCGTTGTTTATTTAAAAAAAGTTTAAATGTCAATTAACATTAAATTTTTTCAAAGAATGTTAATAAATTTCCGTGTAAGTCTAATGTTGGAAATTCCATAGTTCCCCAATCGGTTTTTTCAACAATAGTTTTAGAATTGTAAAGAACCTTACTTTGTCTAAACTCTTTGTAAAATTTGTCAATTTCAACAACTTCTATTCTGCAGCTATGTGTCCCTGCAATAAAACTCTCTGCACCACTAAAAATAGGTCTAACAAACAATAGAATACTTCGCCATTTCCACTTCCTGTCACTAGCAGCCCACAAATGAATTTCTACTTCGTCTCGGATTAATTTTGCAAAACCATTGTCATTATATTTATTAGTGAACCCAAATTTTGTCTCATAAAAGTTGACTGCCTCGTCTATATTATGAACTGGAAGAGCTGGAATAGTTTTAAGCATTTTCATAATTCTCTATTGTAATTGTTTTTGTCGTAGTGATGATTACATACAATAGACTTGTTGCGCTGTTGAATATCAGTTAGTTAGTCAAATAGAAATTCCAAATGCCAGCACAAACCAATAACGCTGTTTCGTAAACATTTACATGGTGTGTTCGCAAC
>JAJAZB010000032.1 GCA_026785975.1 Cytophagaceae bacterium
ACAGGTCGTTGTAAATATCCTGTTGCCGGTCGAAAGCGGGCGAAAAGTTTTCGTTTCCCTTCAGCGCCTGGGAATACGGTACGTCGCCCCAACGGTCGGTAATCCATTGGAAAATGTACGCTTTCAAAATCCGGGCGATGGCAATCTGGTTGGCATTAGAACCCTGGGCCGCAGCCGCCGTTTTCGTATCAGCGTCGATATTCAGTTTAATAACCTGGTTGAGATTATTCAGAGGACCCGAATACAGGCCATTGTAACTGAAGTTGACCGTTTTGTAACGCGACTCTTCCACGTAGGTCACGTCGGCGAGTTGCTGCACGTAGAGCGTTGGCGTTCCATTTAAACTGCCGGGACCAACCTGCCCATTCATGTTACCCACGGTGCGTATGGCCCCTGTAAACAGGGCCGACGTGCTGGGTGTAGAGGGGCTGTTGGAATTAACGTTGATGTTTCCAAAATCACTGCAACCCGCGAGCGTAAACAGGGAGGCCGCCAGAACCGTCCGAGTTTTTTCATGGCTTTATTTGAGAATAGTTTAGTTTGTTGTTGTTGCCACCGCCGTTGGTGATCTGTTTTCACAACACCGACGGTGGCAACGACATTCCCCGAAAAAGAGGATCAGAAACCGAGTCGGACGTTCACCCCGAACGAACGGACCGGTGGCAATTGACCTCCTTCGTACCACAGCGTTTCGGATTCGGAAATGTCGATTCCTCCATCAATGGCGCTGTAAATCAGGAGCGGATTCCGGGCGATAAACGATACGTTGGCCGATTTAAGGGTTCGGCCCAGGAGGCGACTGGGGAAATTGTAGCCCAGCGATACCTCGCGCAGTTTCACGTACGATTTGTCGTAAATCCAGCGCTCGTTGAGGGCAAACAGCCAGTTTTCGTACAGGTTCTGCGCATCCACGCGGATCGTATTGGGCTGGCCATCACTGTTAACCCCTGCGAGCAAAACCCCACCGCTCTTCGACGCATCCGCGCCGGTAAGTACGGGATCGCGCTTCGGATTGCCCAATTCGTTCAGGCCCGCCGTTTCAGCGGCCAGACCCGAATAGGCATTAAACATTTTGGTGGTCGAGAAAAATTTGCCGCCCGCCACGAAGTCGGTGTTTACCCGTAACACTACGTTTTTAAACGTAAACGTATTCAACCAGCCTCCTTTAAACTTCGGTAACACCGAACCCAGCAATACGTTTTCTTCCTTCACGTACAACCCGGCGTTCGCACCCGTGCTGTGAATGAGTGGCTGACCGTTGAGTTTTTTGATTCCCTGGCCCACCAGCAAGCCCCATTGCTCGTTTTCACGGGCGTTGAGAGTCAATGTCCGCCACTGAGCACCATCATCCAACCGATAGTTGCTCAAGCCCTCCGCCAGCCGCACGACCTTCGTTTGGTTACGGTCGGCGTTGAGATCAAACTCCCACGAGAACCCCGTCGAAGAACGTACCGGATTAGCGTAAATGTGCAGTTCCAAACCCGTGGTTTCGATCAGGCCCGCGTTAACGTAGGCGTTCGTGTACCCACTCGTGGGTGCCACCGGCAACGGAATAATCTGGTTGCGGTTTTCATTTTTATAGGCCGTGAATTCCAGCCCCAACCGGTTACGGAGAAAACGCAGGTCGATTCCGCCCTCGTACGATCCCGACAAGCCCGGTTGCAAATCGTTGTTAGTCAACAAACCAGGCAAAAACAGCGTCGGACTGTTGCCGTAGGGCAAGCCAACGTTGTAAGCCAGCGCCGTTTGGTACGGATCCACGTCGGTACCCACCTGGGCGTAACCAGCGCGGATTTTTCCGTACGACAGCACCTTATTTTTCGGCAATAGTTCGCTGAACACCAGGCCCGCCGAAACCGAGGGGTACAGGTAGGAGTTGTTGCCCTGCGGCAGGGTCGACGACCAGTCATTGCGCACGGAGGCTTCCACAAACACAAAGTCTTTGTACCCCAGGCTCACGTTGCCAAACACACTGTTGATTCGCCGCTTGAAAAGGTAATTATTCGTCGTGGGCCGGTTGTTCGAGGCGGCGATGTTGTAGAAGCCCGCCGTTGACAAACCACCCGAAGTAGCCTGAAAAACACCATCCGTGCGGTTGTAGCGGATGTTACCGCCACCGTTGGCCACCACCGATAAGTCGCCGAAGGTCTGATCGTAGCTCACCAGCACTTCGTAGTTGTTCTCGCGCGAATTGGCTGTGAGGTTCGAGTACCCACCCAGGCCACCTTCGTTGAGTGTACCGGCGGCGATGCGTCCTTCCTGGTAGAAATTGCTCTGGTCGCGGCGCACCGTAGCCGAGGCTTTCAACGTCGGCAGAATTTGGTACGTCAAACCGAGGTCGCCAAACAAGCGGTCGTTGCGGTTCAGGTTGGTATTTTCGTACGCCTGCGTGTAGGGGCTATCCCAGTATTTAGGCTTGGGATCGAGCGGCCCGCCAATGTTCCAACTCCGAAACGACTACTTCCTACAGGGAGGCCACATCGGCGACCATAGTTACGTTGATGGTCGTTTGGCTACCCACGGCGATTTCCTGCCGGGTGTACCCCACCGCCGAAAACTGCAATGTAGCTCCGTCGGCCACGCTGAGGCGGTAATTGCCAGTGGCGTCCGTCGTCGTTCCGGTGGTCGTGCCCCTGACGGCAACGTTCACGCCGGGAATCGAGGAGCCGTCCTCACCGGCGGTCACTTTTCCAGTAACCTGCCGATCCTGCGACCACGCTTGCCTGGCAAGCATAGTCATGAACAGGAAGCTCACGAGTATAATTTTACGCATTGGTTTTGGTTAGATTGTGATGAATTGTAAAAAGAAAATTTGAACAAACTTGATAAAACAATTCAGCAAATGAAAGTTGGTCAAATCCTGATCCAGCCATATAATCTTTGCGTTTTTGAGAAAACCCAGGCCAATTCAACGCTTCAATTTTGCAGTTTCATAACTTATTAGGAACTTTTTTGAATTTACTGTAAATCTATTTCCCCAAAAAGAGGCTTAAATTCCACAATTTTTATTGAACAATTCCAAGAACCTATTTTTGACTTGAAAACGTAAGTTTTTCCCGATTCTGATAAATATCAGAATCATACCTGAGCAGTAAACTCAATTTTTCCCGGCCCGGTACTTTCCCCAGCGGGTAGGCATACCAAACCGGTTAAAAATTTATCCAGAAGAAAAAGGGAGGCGTGAAATCAGCCCAGCAGGTAGACCACCAAACTGCGGGCGCCGTGGGCACCAATCACCAGCGACTGCTCGATGTCAGCCGTTTTTGACGGTCCCGCGATAAATGCACCGAAGCCCGTTTTGTCCACCCGGATGCGTTCGTAAGCCTGATGCATCGTTGCAACGAGGCGCTCCCGGTGAATAACCAGCGCCAGATGCTGGGTAATGAAAGGCAACGCCCGGTGGACCATCTCCTGCTCAGTCAACCAGATGGCTCCGTTTTCGGCAACGCCCCAGGCCCCCGGCAGGATGGCCAGGTTGATGAGTTCGAGATCGTGGGGGTCGGCAACGGCCAGGCTAAAGTCGGCCAGGTCGGTGAGTTCGGGTACGGTAACGGCGATGTTCGCCACGTCCGGGAAGGTTTCGCGCACGTGGGCACGTACAGTTTCATAGTCAGCCGCTTCGACTACCGTGGCCCCGATGGCCTGGAGCATGGTTTTGAAAGGAGTGATTAAATTGGTTGGTACCGCTCCCCAATCGATGCGCTCCGGTAGGGGTTGCAGACTGGGTTTATTCTGCCGGATGGCAGCGAGGATGCGTTCGCGGGATGTGGGGGTCGGAGCAGAGGGCATGACGCAAGATTTAGTTGATTACTTCAATTTCTCAAAAGCCTCTACGTTTTTAACTTCCTCAGCATTCGCCTTCTCCCGGATCTTTTCCCACCATTGCCGAAAACTCTCCTTTGGTGCCGTCGGCATTTCGCGGTCATCGAACCAGGGATTCAGGCTATTTCCGACGACAAACGGCATCGTGCGCATCACCATTCGGCCCGTGCGGAAGGTCCACTTAAACAGCGTCGGCGAGGCCAACACCTTCGCGGCGACCTGCAAGCCCGCTTCTTTTACCCCACTGATGTAGCCTTCTTTGGCCAGCACCTGCCGCCAGAGATATAGTTGCTTGTCGATATCGATCTTGACGGGGCAAACATTGGAACAACTCCCGCAGAGGGTGGAGGCGAATGGCAAATCGGCGTTTTCACGCATATTCAGGTTGGGCGCTAAAATAGCCCCAATCGGCCCGGCTACGGCGTTGTGGTAGCTGTGGCCACCACTCCGGCGGTACACCGGGCAGGTATTCATGCAGGCCCCGCAGCGAATGCACTTCAGCGAGGCCCGAAATTCGGGACGGCCCAACTGGGCACTACGGCCGTTGTCGACAATAATCAAGTGCATTTGCTGGCCCGTCCGCGCCCGGTGAAAGTGGCTGCAATACGTGGTGATGGGCTGGCCGGTGGCACTGCGGGCGAGCAGGCGGAGAAACACGCCGAGGTGTTCAGTTTTGGGAATGATTTTCTCGAAACCCATCGAAGCGATATGGACGTCGGCCAGGTGCGCGCCCATGTCGGCGTTGCCCTCGTTGGTGCAGACGACAAACCCGCCCGTTTCAGCAATGGCAAAATTGATACCGGTCAGGGCCACGCGGCGCGTCAGGAAGGTTTCACGCAGGTGCTGGCGGGCGGCTTCGGTGAGGTACTGCGGGTCGGTCGCGCCTTTTTCAGTGCCCAGGTATTTATGAAACAGCTCACCGATGTCCTTCTTTTTGAGGTGAATAGCCGGGAGTACGATGTGACTGGGCGGCTCTCCGCGCAGTTGAACAATCCGCTCGCCCAGGTCGGAGTCGATGACTTCAACGCCATGTTTCTGCAAAAACGGGTTCAGGTGGCATTCCTCGGTCAACATCGACTTACTTTTCACCAACTGCTTCGCGCCCGCACCGCGCATGATTTCGAGCACGATTTGGTTGTGCTCCTGCGCATCAACAGCCCAGTGTACCGTGATGCCGTTGGCCTGCGCCTTGCGCTCAAATTCTTCGAGCAACCCGTCGAGGTTGGACAATACATGATTTTTGATTTGGGAGGCGGTTTCGCGCAGGTCTTCCCACTCGGGCAGGGCCATGGCGGCGCGGTCACGCTTCTGGCGGACAAACCAGAGCGTCTCGTCGTGCCAATCGACGTAGGATTCATCCCGGTTGAAGGCAACGGAAGCGGTGGCGTGGTCGGGAATGTTCGTTTTCATGCAGAAGTAAATTTACCCGAATCTTGGCCGGAAAGTCAGCGCCTGTAAAATTACGGCGTAGCTTCTAAAACTACTGTAAAACTATTCGCTATTGAGAATTTCGGCCAAGTGGAGCACTTTGACGGTCGATCCCTGTCGGCGCAAAAGCCCTTCGAAATGCATCAGGCAACTCACATCGCCGCCGATGATGTATTCGGCTCCGTGGCGCAGGTGGTCGGCGATCCGATCGTTCCCCATTTTAACCGAGACGGCTTCTTCGCTGACGCAAAACGTGCCGCCAAAGCCGCAACACTCGTCTTTTCGGTCGAGTTCAATCAGTTCCAGGCCCTCCACCATCGCGAGCAACGCGCCCGGTTTTGAGAACCCCGGCGCGTTGAGTTCGCTCATTTGCGACAACTTCAGTCCGCGCTGTCCGTGGCAGCTGACGTGCATACCCACCCGGTGTGGGAAACGGGCGGGCAGGCTTTCTACTTTTAAAATATCGGTTAAAAACTCACTCAATTCGTACACGCAGTGGCGCAGGCGCAGGGCTTCAGCCTCGTTTTCGGTCGAGTGCAAATGCTCCTTGATGTGCAACACGCAACTGCCTGAGGGCGCGACAACGTAATCATACCCGCTGAACGCCCGCACGAAATTATCGTTGCAACCCTGGGTCAGGTGTTCAAAACCGGCGTTGGCCATCGGCTGTCCGCAGCAGGTTTGGCTGAGCGGAAAGTCAACGTCGCAACCCAGTTTTTGTAGCAATTGGAGCGTAGCCACGCCGACTTGCGGGTAAAACTGATCGACGTAGCAGGGGAGAAACAGGGCGATTTTCATTTTTTAAAAAAAGTAGGTTGACAAAATGTAATTTTAATACCGTTTCAACCCAAACTGTTCCCTTCCAAATGATTTCGGATTCCAACTCGGGGCGATGACCAGTGCCGCGCCCAACGCGGTGGCCTGGGCCAACTCAGAGGCATAAACTTCCAACTCAGGAAAGGCCTCCGCCAGCAGGTTCATGTAAATCGGGCTGCGCGAAAAACCACCGTCGACAAATAACTTAGTTACAGATATTTCGCCTTTTGCCAGCCGGATGGAGGTAATTTGCTGGGCCATCAGGTCGAGCATCAGTTGATGATACGCCTCTTTGTAGTTGGCAAATTCGTTCAAGATTCGTTCGGCAAAAGCCGAATCCTGGAGGGAGCCTAAACTGACTGCTTCGGGTTGCGCCTGGCGAAACCGCGTTCTCAACGCCAAAACGCAGCCGGAATCGAAGGGTATTTGCTTGTAAAAGTCGACCGGCACCGAAAAATACTCGCTCAGGTGGCGCACGCGCCGCTCGTGTTCATTGCCCGCAAACAGCCGCGAAGCCCGCACCGGGTCCCCCCGAAAATTGAGGTAGTTGAGGCAATCGCGCCGGAGGTCGTCGCCCGTGAGTAGCTGGGTACTGAAGGGGTTGAGGGTAATGCACCAGGTGCCGGTGGAAAGCAGCAAAAATGGCTCGCTGAACGCCAACAGGTACGGCACCAGCGCGGCGGAACTGTCGTGAATGCCAATGCCAAAGTGCCCCCCTCGGGGGCGGGGGGGGCTGGTCAAAAACGACGGCATCATCATTTGCCCGAACGCATTCATCCGTTCTTCGGCGACCCAGCGATGGTACTTTTTTTGGCCAAAATCCCAAAGCGCCGTATGGCAACCGAGGCTGGTCACTTCCGAGAAAGGTTGCCCCGTAAACACGTAAGCGCAATATTGCGGTAAGTGCAAGGCGTGTTCGATTTGCCGGTAAAGCCAGGGTTTTTCGTACTTCAACCAGTACAATTGCAAACCCGAATTGAGCATCCCCAAATCGGGCGAGGCTGTTTGCGCCCCAAACTCCCCGACCGGCCCGTAATCCGCGAAGAACTGTTGCCGGAGGTTTTCGGGGAAGGGCTTCAGGTAGTTGTAAAGTGGAGTGACGGGCTGTCCGGCCCCATCGAGGTTCACCAGACTGGCCCCGTACGCGGTGCAATTGACCGCCCGAACGTCGAAGCGCTCATCGCTCAGGACGGTTTCCAGGCCCATTTTCAGCCAGGTCGTGAGGCGGTTCAGGTCGTCGCCGTGAAAACCATCATCGTCCAGAATTTCTTCAAACTGCGTTTGTTCCTCAAAAACCACCCGGTAGTCCGCGTCGAAGAGCAGCAGTTTTTTGTTGGTTTTGCCAACGTCGAAAATGGCGATAACATCCATAAAGTGAAAAGTGAAAAGTGAAGAGTGAGGAGTATTGATTTTTCATTTTTCACTTTTCACTCAATTAAAGTCCCGTCGCAACGGCCTTGAGTCCGCGCGTTTCAATGAGTTTTTGGCGAATGTTCAATTCCCGGAACAACCCAACCGGGTTGAGCGCGGCCCCGGCCCGCAACCGGGCCTCAGCCAGAAGCGGCCTCAGATCCGTGCGGAAGGCATTTTGCAACAGTTCCTGCGCGGCCGATACGTCGTTTTGTTCGCGCAGGTTTTCCAGCGCGACGTGATCGACCAAAAGTGCCTGCGCGTAGGCCAGTTTGATGGCTTCGACCGACTGGAGCAGGTCTTCGAGCGGGTCTTTGACGTTGTGCGAGGCATCGATCATCCAGCCCAAATCCGTGGCATGATTCATCCCACGCGCATCCATACCCTCCACTAATTCGTTGAAAATCAGGAACAACTGGTAGGGTTTGATACTCCCCGCCGTGAGGTCATCATCGCCGTACTTGGAGTCGTTGAAGTGAAAACCGCCCAGTTTTCCCTCCATCAACAGCAGCGATACAATTTGCTCGATGTTGGCATTGGGTAGGTGGTGTCCTAAATCTACCAATGTGTACGCTTTAGAACCCAACTTGCTGGCGTACAGATAACTACTGCCCCAGTCGCCAACGGTGGTGGAGTAAAAATTGGGTTCGTAGGCTTTGTACTCGACGAACATCTTCCAATCCGGCGGCAGCGCCGCGTAGATTTCCTGCAAACTTTCGAGGGTTCGTTGAAACGCTTTCCTGAAGTTGAGTTGACCAGGAAAACACGAACCATCCGACAACCAGACCGTGATGGACTTCGACCCTAGCGCCTCACCGTGGCGGATCACGTCGATGTTATGCTCGATGGCCTGCCGCCGCACGGCCGCGTTGGTGTGTTGAAGCGAACCGAATTTGTAGCTGAGTGCCTGGCCGGTTTGGTCTTGAAACGTGTTGGAATTGACCGCGTCGAAAGCCAGCCCGTGACGCGCCGCCAATCGCATGATGGCATCGACGTCTTTCGGAATATCCCAGGGAATGTGCAGCGAAATGGCTCCACTACCCCGGTTGAGGGCGTGAAGCAGCCCGACATCTTCTATTTTCTCTTCCAAACTGCGTGGATCACCCCCGCCGGGAAAACGCCCGAAGCGGGTGCCGCCCGTACCCAGCGCCCAACTGGGAATGGCGATTTGGAACGTCCCGAGTTTGGTAACGATCGCCTCGGCGGCGCTTTCGCCAATTTCTTCAAGAAGAAATTCGTACCGGCGGCGGTGGGTAGCTTCGCCCTGCTGGTTGTGGGCGGCGATTTGGTAGGGTTCGAGCGGCATGAGTCAGAACGTTAAGCGAGATAAAATACTTCCTTCAGCGGCACCTGCACCGGCGACTGGTCGGGGTTGGTTTCCATCAAATCGGCCATGTACGCCCACCACTTTTGCATCACCGGGTTTCCGGGTAATCTGTCCAGAGCTTCGGGATTTTCGGCTTTCAAAACGCCAAACAACGTGTGCGTTTGTTCGTCGAGAAAAATAGAATAGTCACTGATGCCTGCGACTTTCAGCAAGTCGCGCAATTCGGGCCAGAGTTCGTCGTGCCGACGGCGGTACTCCGCCTCCTGGCCGGGGAAAAGCTGCATTTTGAAGGCGATGCGAGGCATAATTTTAAATAGTCAGTCGAACGTCGTCGGACTGGGCGTCCCCGATGACTTTTTTGGTCATCCGATGACTTAGAAAAAGTTGGTTGAATCCGTCAATTCAAGTGGGCAGTTTCTGTTTTTTGAGAAACAAATTCTTCGATTCAGCAGCGTTTCAAAGTCGTCCG
>JAJAZB010000033.1 GCA_026785975.1 Cytophagaceae bacterium
ACTCGGGACGGGGTTTTTTGGTAATTTTCCCTTTCATTTTTTACAAACGTGCTCATTTCACTTCGCTATTTGCTACTTGCCTTAGTTCCAATCGGGATGATGTCCTGCGGCAGTTCCTCATTATCGGAGAAACAAACCACTGCTGCCCCCATCAAACCGCCCCTGTTCACGTTGATGTCTGCCGAACAAACTCAGGTCGATTTTAGTAATACCTTGTCGGAGGGTCTCAACACCAATATTTTGATGTACGAGTACTTCTACAACGGGGGGGGCGTGGCCGTGGGCGATGTCGACGGCGATGGCCGGGAGGACCTGTATTTCAGCGGCAACATGGTGCCCAACCGCCTGTACCTCAACCGGGGTAATCTTCGCTTTGAAGACGTTACAACTGCGGCGGGCGTGGCCGGGCGGGAGGGACCCTGGAAAACGGGCGTGACGATGGCCGACGTCAACGGCGACGGTCGCCTCGACGTGTACGTTTGCTACTCGGGCAATTTGCCCCCGGAAAAACGAACCAATCAACTTTTCATCAACGATGGCCCCGACGCCCAGGGCGTGCCGCACTTCAGCGAACAGGCCCGGCAGTACGGCCTCGATAGCCCGGCCACCAGTACCCAGGGCGTTTTTTTTGATTACGACCGCGACGACGACCTGGATTTGTTCCTGCTCAACCACAGCCCGAAGTCCCTGCCCGTGCTCGATGAAGCCAGCACGGCCCAACTCCTGCGCCAGCCCGATCCGGTGGCTGGTACGCGCCTGTTTCGGAACGACGGTAACGTTTTCCGCGACGTCACCGACGGCTCCGGTTTGAGCAGTTCGGCCCTAAGCTACGGCCTCGGGGCGGGCGTGACCGACGTCAACGCCGACGGCTGGCCCGACGTGTACGTTTCCAACGACTACACCGTGCCGGATTACCTTTACGTGAATAATCAAAACGGCTCATTCACCAACCAAATCCAGCAGCGCGTCGGGCACACATCCCAGTTTTCGATGGGCAACGACGTGGCCGACATCAACAACGATGCCCGCCCGGACGTGTTCACACTCGATATGCTGCCCGAAGACAACCGGCGGCAGAAACTCCTTTTCGCGCCGGATAATTACGAAAAATTCAACCTCACGCTCCGCACGGGTTTTTACCACCAGTATATGCGCAATATGCTCCAACTCAACAATGGCGACGGGACCTTCAGCGAAATCGGGCAACTGGCGGGGATTTCCAACACCGACTGGAGTTGGGCACCCCTCTTCGCCGACTACGACAACGACGGTTGGAAAGACCTCTTCGTAACCAACGGCTACACCCGCGATTACACCAACCTGGACTTTCTCAAGTACATGAGCGACTTCACGCAAAACAGCCAGAGCGGGCTTCAGCGGCAAAATATTCTGGAATTGGTGTACAAAATGCCCTCTTCGGCGGTGGTCAGTTACGCGTTCAAAAACAACGGCAATCTCACGTTTTCCAACGTCAGCCGGGCCTGGGGTTTGACCCTGCCCTCCAACAGCAACGGTGCCGCTTACGCCGACCTCGACCAGGATGGAGATCTCGATTTGGTCGTCAACAACGTTAACGCGACGGCTTTCATTTACCGAAACGACACCGATCAGTTGACGAAGAATCAGTATTTGCGGGTAAAACTGGCCGGGTCGGGGAAAAACACGGCGGGGATTGGGGCAAAAGTGACACTCTACCAAAACGGCACTCTGCAGTACCTCGAACAAATGCCCACCCGTGGTTTTCAATCGAGCGTATCGCCGGTGTTGCATTTCGGGTTGGGAAAAGCCAAAAAGATCGATTCCCTGCGCGTCGTCTGGCTAACGGGAAAGCAGCAGGTGTTGAACAACGTGGCTGCCAATCAAGTACTCTTGCTGAAGGAGCAGGAGGCGAAAACGACGTACCGACCCGCCAAACCCGCCCCGGCTGTATTCCGCGAAGTGACTTCGCCAATTGCCTACCGGTCGGCGGTCACGACCACCAACGACTTCAAGCGGCAGCCGCTGCTGGTCAATCCCCAGTCGTTCGCCGGACCGTGTCTAACCAAAGCCGACGTTAACGGCGACGGGCGGGAAGACGTCTTCGTGGGTGGCGGCGCGGGTCAGGCTGCGGGGCTATTTCTTCAGCAAGCCAACGGACAATTTACGCGCAGTGCGCAACCCGCTTTTGAAACCGACGCCGCCTGCCAGAATACCGACGCCGTTTTTTTCGACGCCAACGGCGACGGCAATCCTGATTTGTACGTGTGCAGTGGGGGCTACGGCGATTTTTTGCCCGACGACGTCCGCCTGCAAGACCGGCTTTACCTCAACGAGAAGGGGAAATTTACCAAGAGCCTGAACGCGCTGCCCCAAATGCGCACCAGTACAAGTTGTGTGCGGGTGGCCGATGTGAACGGCGATGCCCGGCCTGACCTGTTCGTGGGTGGGCGCGTGGTGCCCGGTCGCTACCCCGAATCGCCCCGGAGTTACCTGCTGGTTAACGACGGGTCGGGAGGTATACTACATTTCAGCGACCAAACGGCCCGGTTGGCCCCAGCGTTGCAGCGGCCCGGAATGGTCACCGACGCGGCCTGGGTGGATTTGAACGGCGATAAACGTCCCGAATTAGTCGTCGTGGGGGAGTGGATGCCCGTGCTGGTTTTTGGGTTTAAAAACGAAACGTTGACCGACCAAACGACTGCTTTTTTTGAAAAATCCTACCGGGGCTGGTGGAATAAATTGCTGGTCGAGGACCTGAACGGTGACGGACGACCCGATCTAATCGTGGGCAATCACGGGTTGAACAGCCAGTGCCGGGCCAGTGACCGCGAACCCGCCGAAATGGTCTATAAGGATTTCGACGACAACGGCTCCATCGACCCCATTCTTTGCCTGTACATTCAGGGCAAAAGCTACCCCTACGTTAGCCGCGATGAGTTGCTCGACCAGATCAGCCTGATGCGGCCCCGCTTTCCCGATTACAAAAGCTACGCCGACGCGACGCTGACGGAGGTCTTCACGCCCGAAGAATTGCAGGGCGCAAACCGCCTCTCAGCCAATCAGTTGGCTACAACATATTTTGAAAACGTGTTGGGAAAGTTCCGCGAAAAACCGCTGCCCCTGGCGGCACAAAATTCGCCCATCCACGCCCTCACCGTCCTGGATTACGACCGCGATGGCAAGAAAGATTTACTCCTGGGCGGCAACGCCAACCGCGCCCGGCTGCGCTTCGGCAAGGCCGACGCCAACTACGGCCTGCTGCTTCGCGGCGATGGCCGGGGCCAGTTTAGCGTCGTGCCCCAGGACCAATCCGGGTTCGGGTTGCGCGGCGACGTGCGGAGCATCCTGTTGATGGGAAATACACTGCTGTTCGGCCTCAACGAGCAGGTCATCCGGGCCTACCGCCCGCTGAATCCATGAAACGCCTCGGACTTTTTCTCCTCGTTGTGAGCCAGTTGCTGGGCTGCGGGCAGCGCCCGGCAAATTCTGACGCGTTCAGTGTTCGTGAAATCAGTCAGATTGTGGCCCGCATGACGGACGTCATGGTGCATGACGTGACCAACCCGCCCTTGGCCGCCCGGTTTTTCGCGTATGCTTCCCTGGCGGGTTACGAGGTGCTGGCGCAAACCGACAGCACCTGCCGCTCCTTCCACGGCGTACTCAACGGCTACCCACTCCTCGAAAAACCGACTGACCTCGGCCCGCACTCGGTCCGCCTGAGCGCCCTGCTGGCCCTGCTCGAAACGGCCCGGAAACTCCAACCATCGGGTAAATTGCTCGAACCCGTTCAGGCCCGCCTCCTCGATTCCTGCCATCGTGCTGGTTTTTCGGACCAAATTCTTGCTAACTCGGTGCAGTACGCCCAACGAATTAGCAAGCAAATTCTGGCCTACGCCAAAGCCGACCGCTACAACCGCATCAGCAATTATCCGCGCTACGCTCCGAAGGAAACCGAAGGCACCTGGTATCCGACCCCGCCGGGTTTTTTCGCGCCGGTCGAACCGTATTTCAACACCGTCCGGGCGTTTACCCTCGATACGTGCAACCAGTTTAAGCCTTTGCCACCGACGCTGTTTTCGAGCGTCAAAAGCAGCGCGTTTTACCGGTTGATGCAGGACGTTTACGCCGAAAAACTGCCCGAACCGCACCGGGAAATCGCGGCGTTTTGGGATTGCAATCCCTTCGCCTTGCAGGACAACGGCCACCTGCTGGTTGGGATGAAGAAAATTTCGCCGGGTGCGCATTGGATGGGTATCACCGGGCTGGCCTGCGAGCAGGCGAAGGTTTCGTTCGCGAAGGCGCTCAAAATTCACGCGGTTGTGGCCGTTGGACTAACCGACGGCTTTATTTGTTGTTGGGACGAAAAATACCGTAGCAACCGCATTCGACCCGAAACGGCCGTCCGAAAATACCTCGATCCGGCCTGGAAACCCTTCCTGCAAACGCCCCCTTTTCCCGAATACCTCAGCGGACACTCGACCATTTCGGCGGCGGCGGCAACTATTCTAACGCACTATTTGGGCGAGAATTTTAGGTACACCGACACCGTCGAGGAGCGGTTCGGACTGCGGTCGCGTCGGTACGGGTCGTTTCAGGAAGCGGCTATCGAAGCGGGAATTTCCCGATTTTACGGGGGCATTCACTTCATGGATGCCATCGAACAGGGCCGCGAGCAGGGCCTGAACGTCGGGGCCTGGGTGATTGAATCGGTTGAGAAAAAGAAACTCCGGGGCCTGATTTCCAAACGCCCCGAAAGGTTGTCTTTAAGCACCCCGCGTCGATATGTCGCGCCACGCCTTACATTTGCCGCTACACACTAACCCCGTTTCAGATGGATATTTATACCGTAGTTCGTACTCTCCACTCGTACCTCCGCTGGGCCGTGCTGATTCTGGCCCTCATCGTGATTGTCAGGGCCTTGATCGGGTACGCGCAAAAAAAGGACTTCACCGCTGGTGACGCCCGCAACGGATTATTTTTCATGATTTCGGCGGATACGCAACTGCTCCTCGGCCTGTTGCTTTATTTCTGGCTTAGTCCGGTGGGCGTGAAAGCGTTCAGTACCGGCCAGGCTATGAAAGTACCCGAACTGCGTTATTTCGCGGTGGAACACATCGCCGTGATGCTTATTGCCTGGGTGCTGATCCACGTGGGTTATAGCCGGGTCAAGAAATTAAGTAGCCAGGTAGCCAAGCACAAAACCGCCCTTATTTTCTACGGAATTGCGCTGATCCTGATCCTGAGCCGCGTTCCCTGGACGGCCCGCCCTTTGCTGAGGAACTAACCCGGCAGTGGTCGAAAAAGCCGATACCCCTTGAGCGATTGGCTCGCGGGGTATCGGCTTTTTAGTGGGTTTTGACGCGTATGGCCTGGTTTTAAGAACTATTCGATGAAATTCAGGTTTTTGAAAAATTTACAAATATTTAATCGCTGAACGCCTTTATTTCAAAGGAAAGCCATTTTATTTGTACAAAAATTTCAGAATATAGTTCAATAAAAATCCGCTATGAACAAGTGCGTGTTTTTGGATCGGGACGGCGTGTTGAATCAGGATACGGAAGGATACATCTTTCGAACCGAGGATCTGATTATTCCGCATGGCACCATTGAAGCCTTGCAACGCCTCAAACGCGCCGGGTATCTGCTCATCGTCGTCACTAACCAGGCGGGTATCGCCAAAGGACTTTACTCCCGCGAAGACGTGCGCAAATGCCACGACTACCTCCAGGAACAATGCGGGCATCTGCTCGATGACCTGTACTTCTGCCCGCATCATCCCGACCACACCACGGCTTCGTTGCTCCGCAAACCAGATTCGTTGATGCTCGAAAAAGCCATGGCCAAATATCGCATCAGCCGTGAGCATTCCTGGATGATTGGCGACCGGGAGCGCGACGTATTGGCGGGGCAGAAGGCGGGCGTTCGCACGATTCGCATTGCCCACCAGCCCGCCGAATCGCTCGGCGACCACACGGCGAGTACCCTGCTGGAAGCGACGGCAGTGGTGGTGGGGTGAGATGCAGGAGACTTTTTCGTAGAAACCTGTTTATCTTTGGATGGCCCCGCTAACTTACGCCCATATGGGAGAACCAGCCATCAAATACACCTTCACGATTGAGGAATACCTCGAACGCGAGAAAACCTCACTCGTCAAGCACGAGTACCACGAGGGCGAAATCTTCGCGATGGCCGGAAGTACGCCCCGGCATAGCCGCATTACCACCAACACCACGCGCGAGTTGGGTAACGCCTTGTCCGGGACAGCCTGTTTGGAATACAACAGCGACCTGCAAATCGCGACTTCCCGGCAAAAATTCGTCTATCCCGATGCCTCCGTCGTTTGCGGCGAGTTGAGCACCTACGAAGAAAATCCGCTGGCGTCCAACAATCCGGTGCTGATTGTCGAAGTGTTGTCTGACTCCACGGCGGCATACGATCGAACCGGCAAATTCATGCGGTACCGCCAGATTCCAACCTTCCGCGAGTACGTACTGATCGAGCAGGGATTTCCCTTCGTCGAAGTACGCACCAAACTGGAAGACGAAACCTGGCAAATACGCATCTACGAAGGTTTGAGCGAAACCGTTGTGTTGAAAGGGATTGATGTTCAGATTCCAATGGCCCGGTTGTACAGCGGCGTGGTCTTCGATGCCAACTCAGCGGAGGAATGGTTTAACCGAACCCGGTCTTAGAGGCGAGGGACAGCGGCGAAGTGGATTTTATGCTGGCGTAGTCTGCCCCCCGATTGGCGCGAGTTTAGCGAAGCGTAACTCGTGCCGATTAGCCAGCTTTTTTTGTAGAACTTACGAGAAGATTTCGTCCGTAAACTCTATTTTACGATTGGATTGTCGACAAAACATCACTGCATGAACGAGTTAGAGAGTGACTCAAAACAAGTGATTGATGAAATTGAAGAAGCTGATGGACAGGCGCGACGAGCTAAAAAAGAGGCTTGGATAAAGAATGAATGCAGGGGTATACCCTGTTCCTTTTTCGTTAGGGTTAGGATACATTAAGATACGTAACCGATGACAACTTTTGATGTGAACGGCTGGATGGAGCGAAGTGACCGCGCCATCGACGCCAGCGAACTGGCTACGATAAGTCTGGAACTGGTGACTTATTTGAATTCATTACCCGAAGAAGAGCGGGCCTCCGTGCGCCAAACCATGCAGAGGCAATTGAATGCACGTTTTGGCGCGCTGGATGAAAAACTGATTCAGCTTGAAAACAGCTATGGTCAGGTTGGTGCTTGACGAGAGGCGCATACCCGACTTGAACAATTGATGGGTTTACCGAAGCACCTTACCCGGTGCTTCGGTAATTTTGAACTTCTACCGCCGCCGCGTGGCCCGCTCCCGCCCTTTCCCTCGCGGCATGGCGCTGGATTTTCCCCGACGACTGGATTCTTCACGTGAGCGTGAGCTGGTCTGGCGTGACCCGGTCATACCCACGAGTTCCAGATCCATGCTGCGGCGGGCGAGGTTGGTTTCTTTCACCCGCACGCGTACGGGAGCACCAAACGTAAAGACGCGCCCGCTCCGCTTGCCCACCATCCGGTAGTTTTCTTTGTCGAGTTCGTAAAAATCGTCCTTCAAATCCGACATTTTCACCATGCCTTCGCAGGCGGTTTCGGTGATTTCGACGAATATCCCAAAGTCCGTAACGCCCGTAATCAGGCCGTCGAATTCTTCGCCGAGCATCTGGCTCATAAATTCAACCTGTTTGTACTTTATCGAGGCGCGCTCCGCTTCGGCAGCCATTTTTTCCCGCTCCGATGAATGCTTGCACTGCGCTTCGTACGCGAGCCGGTCGGCGGGTTTTCCCCCGTCGAGGTAGTGTTGGAGCAGCCGGTGCGCCATCATGTCGGGGTAGCGGCGAATGGGTGACGTAAAGTGGGAATAGTGGTCGAAAGCCAACCCGAAGTGCCCCACCGCATCGGTGGAATAGCGGGCTTTGGCCATCGTCCGAATCGCCAGACTTTCGATGACGTTCTGCTCGGGTTTGCCCTCCACGCTTTCCAGCAGGTGGTTGAGCGAACGAGAAATCGTCGGGCTATCCACTTTTAGTTTATAACCCAGTTTTTGGGCAAACTTGGCGAACGTATTCAACTTTTCCAGATCGGGCGCTTCGTGGATCCGGTACACCATTGTGTTGCGCGGGTCCTCTTTTTTGAGGTTGAATACAAACTCGGCTACGCGCTTGTTGGCCAGCAACATAAACTCTTCGATGAGCTTGTGAGCGTCTTGGCGGACTTTCTGATAAATACCCAGCGGTTTGCCTGTTTCATCCAGGTTAAAACGCACTTCCACCGTTTCAAAATTGACGGCTCCCTGCGCAAAACGCTCGTCCCGGAGCTTTTTGGCCAAGGTATTCAGCGTAGTCAGTTCGCGTTGGTAGCTCCGACCTCCGGTCGGAGTCGGTGCTACCAATACGTCCTGCGCTTCCTCGTAGCTAAATCGATGGTCGGAGTGAATGATGGTTCGGCCAATCCACTCGTTGACAATTTTGGCATCCGGGGTCAGTTCGAAGACCGCCGAGAAGGTGAGCTTGTCTTCGTGCGGGCGCAGTGAGCAGAGGTTGTTCGATAACTTTTCGGGCAGCATCGGCACCGTTCGATCCACGAGGTAAACCGAGGTAGCGCGTTGCGAGGCTTCTTTTTCAAGCAACGTATTCGGGCGCACGTAATGCGTTACGTCGGCGATGTGAACGCCCACCCGCACGTGACCGCCGTCGAGGAATTCAATGGAAAGAGCATCGTCAAAATCTTTGGCATCGGCGGGGTCGATCGTGAAGGTAGTGATGTTCCTGAAATCGCGACGTTTCTTGATTTCAGCGTTGGAAATCTGCTCTGAAATGGCGTTAGCCTCCGTGTCGATAGCTTCCGGAAAATGGTACGGCAAGCCGAATTCGGCCAGAATGGCGTGCATTTCGGTGTTGTTTTCGCCCGCTTTGCCCAACACCTCGGCAACTTCGCCTTCGGCACGTTTGTCGTTTTGGGGAAACTGCGTCACGCGCAAAATCACTTTATCGCCCGGTTTAGCACCATTGAGGTGTTCGACGGGTACGTAAAAATCGGCGTACAGCCGACGGCTATCGGGCGTCAGTACGGCGAATTTCGGGCTGGTTTGACCCAGCGTCCCCACCACTTCGGTGCGGCGGCGCTCCACAATCTCTTTGACTTCCCCTTCGGCCTTCCGACCGCTCCGCTTGCTGCCTTGCCACACGGCCACTTTCACGACGTCGCCATCGAGGGCACCGTTGAGGTCTTCGGTGGCAACCCAAACGTCGTCGGCAAAGCCATCGGCGACCACAAACGCAAAACGCGGGTTGGTGTGTTCCACCCGGCCTGTGCGGTAGCGTAAGCCCGTATCGACGGTGTAGCTGCCATCGGAATGACGGAGTAATTTACCGGCTTCGGTAAGGTCTTCAATCAGGGCCTCGAATAATTCTTTGGTGTGCCGGTCTTTTATTGAAAAGGCTTTATGAACCTGATTGAGGTTGAAAGATTGCTCGTAGTTGAGATCGAAAAAGGAGTAAATTTCCCCTTTTAGTTTTGAAAGAAAACGGTCTTCTTTCGTCAGTTTAGGCTCATCGGCCTGTTTGCTATTCTGCTTCATGTTAATAAATACGGTATCCGGGGAACGCCCTAAAAATGGGATTGATCGGGCATCGCTCTTGACTTAGCGAGGGTACTGCAACCCTTGTTCCAGGTTGGCAACAAATCCCGGCGGGGCTTCGTTCAGTCCAGAACGTACCCTGAATTGCGGCCCTGGTTGTGGTACGACAAGGTACAGAAATTAAAAAACCGTTCAGGTTGTTTCTGGCGAAATATCCCTAATTTTGCACATTATCAAGACGTTCTACCCCAGCATTCGGCTTCACTTCACTTAAAATGGGATTGTTTGATTTCCTGACCAGCGATATTGCCATTGACCTCGGCACGGCTAATACCCTGATTATTCACAAAGACAAAATCGTAGTAGACGAGCCTTCGATTATCGCCATGGACAAGATTTCCGGCAAAGTGCTGGCCATCGGAACCCGGGCGATGCAAATGCACGAGAAGACCAACGAAAACATCAAGACAATCCGACCACTCAAAGATGGAGTGATTGCTGATTTTACCGCCGCCGAACTCATGATTCGCGGTATGATCAAGTTGATTGACACGGGCAGCCGCTTTTTTACCCCGTCGCACCGCATGGTGGTTTGTATTCCGTCAGGAATCACGGAAGTAGAAAAACGGGCCGTAAAAGATTCCTGCGAACACGCCGGGGCCAAGGAAGTGTACATGGTACACGAACCCATCGCGGCGGCCATCGGCATTGGGATCGACATTCAGCAACCCAACGGTTCGATGATCGTGGACATCGGCGGGGGTACAACCGAGATCGCCGTGATTGCGCTCTCGGGCATCGTGTGTGAGGCTTCGGTACGGATTGCGGGGGATGTTTTCACGCGCGACATCGTCGATTATATGCGCCGCGAGCACAACCTGCTGATCGGTGAACGCTCAGCCGAGATGATTAAAATTGAAGTTGGGGCGGCTTTGCCCGAACTCGACAACCCGCCCGCCGATTATGAAATCCGGGGTCGCGACCTGATGACGGGAATTCCAAAAGAAATCAAAGTAACGTATAGTGAAATCGCGTACGCCCTCGACAAGTCGATTTCCAAGATCGAGGAAGCGGTAATGAAAGCGCTTGAAACCTCACCGCCCGAACTTTCTGCGGATATTTACCACAATGGAATTCACCTGACGGGCGGCGGGGCCTTGCTTCACGGCCTCGACAAGCGACTGGCAGCCAAAACCAAACTGCCCATCCACATCGCCGACGATCCGCTCAAGGCCGTTGTGAAAGGTACCGGCGAAGTACTCCGGGATCTGGAAAAATACAAAGCCGTGCTGATTAGCTGAGATTTTAGAGGATAGTGGAGAGAGGATAGCGGATAGAGGACAGTGAGTAGCTAATAATCTCTACTCTATCTTCCGTACTCTATCCTCTGTACTCTATCCTCTCTCTACTCTTCCGACATGGATCAACTCTTCGCGTTCATTGTCCGGCAACGGGCCTTTATTTTCTTCGTGGCGTTGGAGGTGTTGAGTTTGTGGTGCTTTTTTAAGTACAACAATTACCCCAGCGCCGTTTATTTCAACACGGCCAATTACTACGCCGGGCGGTTACTGGAGTGGCAGACTTCGGCTACACAGTACATCAATCTTCGGACGGTCAACTCGGGATTGGCCGAGGAAAACGCCCGGTTGCACAGCCAACTGGCTCAGGTACAGAATCAACAACTATCGGGGATTAACTACAAAGCTGATTCGGCCGTAGCAAGTCGTTTCCAGACCTTGGTCGCCAAAGTTATCAACAATACGGTCGACCAGCGCAACAACTTTCTGACAATCGATAAAGGAACCGCCGACGGCGTACAGCCCGGCATGGGGGTTATTTCGGCGACGGGCGTGGTGGGTAAGGTGAAAACCTGCTCCGAGCATTTTTCGGTACTCACCTCGGTGCTGCACTCCGAAAACATGGTTTCGTCGAAAATCAGACGCAATGGCGAGATCGCCTCAGCCCGGTGGGAAGGTATTAATCCCGATGAAATCAGTTTGCTGTATCTTTCCCGCTACAAGTCCGTTGAGCTGCGGGATACCGTCGTCACTTCCGACCTCAATTCGGTGTTTCCCGGCGGTGTACCCGTGGGTTACGTGTACCGCCTCAAGCCAAGTGCCGACGGAGCTTTTTGGGACATCAAACTGCGGCTGGCCACGGATTTTCCCAATCTGGCCTACGTGTACGTCGTCAATAACCGTCTGAAAACCGAACAGGAACGCCTCGAAGCGGAGGCTAATCCCAAGTAGGCCGATTTTGTTAATCGTTATTTGTTAATCGTGAATAGCAAAGTAGCGGTTAGCGCTTATTCCCTCCATGAATACCCGAAACCTCCTCACAATCGTCTTCTGGTCACTGCTGTACGTGGTGTTGCAAGTGTTGCTGTTCCGCAATCTCGTCTTGTTTCATTACGGGTTTTGTTTTGTTTATGTGGCTACCATTCTGCTCCTGCCGTTTGATATCAGTGCGGTCGCCTTGCTGTTTACGGGCTTTGGCGTGGGGTTTTTGGTCGACATTTTTTATAACACACCCGGTATGCACGCTGCCGCCACGGTGTTCACGGCGTACCTGCGGCCCTTTGCTCTTCGGTTGCTCACGCCCCAGCGCGGGTATGAAGACCGCAACGAGCCGCTCATCGGCGAGATGGGGCTGAGTTGGCTCCTGACGTACATCGGATTGATGGTGTTTCTACATCACGCCGTGGTTTTCTTTATCGAGGCTTCCAACTGGGCCTTATGGCTGCCCACGCTGGGCAAGGTTTTGGTGAGTACGTTGTTTACCACAACGGTGATCACCCTGCTTCATTATTTCCGCAAAAGCTGAGGAAAATTTCCGCCAATTTGTCAGAAGCCGTAACCTAAAACGGGCGTGGCAAGTTTTATGCGATAGCATTCCTTTCTACCTTTACGTCCTCACACCGCAGGGTTATGGCAGACGAGCAAGAACAAATCGAGCAGGAGGAAATCCCTCCGCAACGTCAGAGTTACACCGAAGAAGAGCGCTACCGCATCTTCGACCGCGAGTTTATGCCCCACATCACCTCGATGTATAACTTCGCTTTTCGCCTGACGATGGACGAAGATGAGGCCAATGACCTCGTTCAGGACACCTATTTGAAGGCTTTTCGCTTTATCAATTCCTTTGAAACGGGAACCAACGCCAAAGCCTGGCTGTTCCGAATTCTGAAAAACAGCTTTATCAACGACTACCGGAAGAAAACGAAGGAGCCGAATAAAGTTGATTATCAGGAAGTTGAATCGTACTACGACTCCGAGGAGGCGGCGGGTACCGACCAAACCACCGACCTGCGCATTGAATCGGTGCAGGAATTGCTGGGCGACGAAATTGCCAACGCACTCAACGCGTTGCCGGTGGATTTCCGAACCGTAATTATTTTGTGCGACGTGGAAGGATTCACCTACGAGGAAATGGCTAAAATCCTTGACATTCCCATTGGTACAGTTCGTTCACGCCTTCACCGGGCCAGGATGCTGTTGAAAGATAAACTGAAAAGTTACGCATCTTCAATGGGTTACGACACCGAGGGGGCTTTGCCAGAGTGATTCTCGGGCGAAAGAGTTCAACACTTTATAAAAATATTTCAAGAAAAAATTGCAATCGGCTGGAACCAACTATTTACATTCGAGGGTTTACCTGCCAACGTGACAACCTGATTCTTGTATGAACCACCCCAATAAATCAGAGGAAATGACCGCATCGGTGCTACCCATGGAAAAGAAACAAGAGTGCTCCCAGCGCGCCGAGTGCATGAAAATGATTCAATTGGTTTTGGACGGCGAAGGTACTCCTGAACAAATTGAACGCGTAAGCCAGAATATTGGCAAATGCCTCCCCTGCGAAAAAGGGTACGCCCTGGAGAAAAACATCAAGGAAGCCCTTCAACTTCGCCTCGAAAAGAAATCCGTTCCGGCCAGCCTGCTCGATTCCATTCGCTCCCGCGTTTCTTCAATTAAGTTATTTGGTTAGTAGGGTATTAAGGAAAAACTCATTTGCCTGTTAACTCCTTAACCAATAACCAGCTAACTTGCGCCATGCAAGGCAAACTCATCATTTTCTCCGCGCCATCGGGTTCGGGCAAAACGACCATCGTCAAGCACCTGCTGGCAAATAATCCCAATTTAGGCTTCTCCATCTCCGCCTGTACGCGCGACAAGCGCGGTCGGGCCGAAGAAAACGGCAAGGATTACTACTTTCTTACCCCCACTGAATTCAAGCACAAAATTGACGCCCACGAGTTTGTGGAGTGGGAGGAGGTATATCCCGGCGCGTACTACGGCACGTTGAAATCGGAAATTGAGCGGGTCTGGGAGCAGGGAAAGCACGTTATTTTTGATGTGGATGTGCGCGGCGGGCTAAGCATCAAGGAACATTACGGCGACCGGGCATTGGCGATTTTCGTGAAAGTACCATCGGAGGGAGAACTCGCCCAGCGCCTGCGCGGACGCGGTACCGAAACCGAAGACAGTCTTTCGCGGAGGCTCTTCAAGGTAAAATTCGAGATGAGTTTTCAGGACGAATTCGATGTCGTCCTCGTCAATGATGACCTTGAAACCGCCCTTGCCAAAGCCCAGAAACTGGCGGATAATTTCCTGCAAAACTCCACCATCCCAGCTAAAGCAACCGTCATTTAGTTTTAGTGAAGAGTTAAAAGTGAAAAGTTCAAGCCTGCCACTCTTCACTTTTAACTCTTCACTTTTCACTCCCCATGCGCATCGGCTTGTTTTTCGGTTCGTTCAATCCCATTCACATCGGCCATCTGATTGTGGCAAATGTCATGGCAACCACGACCGATCTGGAGCAGGTTTGGTTTGTGGTTTCGCCGCAAAATCCGTTCAAGAAAAACAAATCGCTGCTCCACGAATTCGACCGGTTTGACCTGGTTGAAAAAGCCATCGCCGACAATCACCGCCTGAAGGCCACCGACGTGGAGTTTTCGATGCCCCGCCCCAGTTTTACCATCGACACGCTGGTACGGTTGCGTGAAAAATTCCCTCAACACCAGTTCCGGCTTATCATTGGTGAGGACAATCTGGCGCAGTTTTCCAACTGGAAGCAGCACCAGCAAATCCTCGGCGAATTTGGTTTGTACGTCTACCCGCGTCCGCGCTCCGAGCTGAGCGAGTTGCGTACGCATACCAACGTGCGACTCGTCGAAGCGCCGCTACTGGATATTTCGGCGACTTTCATTCGCGCCCGGATCAAGGCGAACCGCTCGATCCGGTACATGGTGCCAGAGGCCGTGGAACGGCTGATTGAGTTGAAGAAATTTTATGTCTGAACCAGGATTGGCCCGGATTCAGGGATTTTCAGGATTGAAAATTCAAAAGTAGGGAATCATTTATCCTAAAAATCCTTGAATCCGGGCCAATCCTGGTTCAGATAAAAGCACCATGACTATTTCCATTCTCGGTTGCGGTTGGCTGGGTTTGCCGTTGGGGGCCGAACTCGTCCGTCAGGGCCACCGCGTGAAAGGCAGCACCACCCGTGCAGAGCGCTTGCCCATGCTGAGTGAGGTGGGCATCGAGCCGACGTTACTCCGGTTTTTACCCCAACCCGAAGGCGATTTACCGGGTCTACTGGCTGATGCCGACGTGCTGATTGTCAGCCTGCCACCGAGAGCCGGGCAGCAGGGCAATGCGTTTCACCCGCAGCAAATCGAGGCGTTGTTGCAAGCAATGACTACTTCGGGTAGACTGTTGCCAATCCTCTATATTTCTTCAACATCGGTTTATCCCGATCTGGGCCGGGAGGTCACCGAGCAGGATGAAGTACTGGAAACGCATCCCTTGATTGAAGCAGAAAATCGGCTGAAAGCCGCCGGAATGCCCTTGACCATCGTTCGCTTTGGCGGGCTGATGGGATACGACCGCATTCCGGGAAAGTACTTTATTGGCAAAACCGTGACGACGGGCGAAGTACCCGTCAACTTCATCCACCGCGATGACGCCGTGGCCATTCTGTCCGAAATTATTCGGCAGGAAATCTGGGGGGAAACCTTCAACGCCGTGGCCCCGCAGCATCCGGCCCGTCGGGAAATCTACCGGCGTAATGCGGCGCAATTCGGCTGGGAGGCACCGCGGTTTAGCGAACCCGTTGAGCCTGAACCCTTCAAAATTATTTCGCCCGCTAAACTGCTTGAGACGTTATCGTACCAATGCGCGTTTCCCACCCCGCTCGACTTTTCGTACGTGCGTGTAGCTGCGACAAAAAAAAACGGCGACTCCAGGGGTGCTGCCGTTTTTAGGCAGAGAAGCTGCTTGCTACTTAATTTCCACTTCAAACGTGCCGTCAAAATCGGTGCTGCCGGGTCCGGGCGTACCGTCCTTCACGTCCTTGCCGCCTACGGGCGGTTGGTGGCGCAGCACCACTTGCAATTTGCCCGTTCCGGCGGCAGTGGTCACTGCGGTAGCCGAGAGGACAACGGGCAGGGTTCTCGAATCTTTATCGGTGATCGTCACCGTCAGCAGGTTGGCGGGTGTGGGCGTGTACACGATCAAATGTTCGTCTTTCTCCGCCGCCACTTCTTCCCCAACGTTGCTCGCCGGACTTTTGGATTCGTCCAGAATGGCTACGCTCAGGGCGTAGGTCTTGTTGGGACTGAGCGAGAGTTTTCCAACGGTCGGAGCGGCACCGCCGTCGCCATCGGCGTCTTTCCAGGTGACGGTGCGCGAGGTCGTCATGCCAACTTCGGTGAAGGTGAGCGTGACCGTTGTAATCAATTCGTTGGGTTCGACGGGTTCCTCCTCGTTCTTTTTACAACTCGTCACGGCTACGGCTGCGGTTAGCAGCAGAACCAGAATCCGACTTCTTTTCGTAGGCATCATGGGCGAAGAGTGCGTTTTAATTTGTACAATACGATTGCAAGTTTAGATTGAAAATTTATTTTATGCAACTATATTGCATTTATAAATTACGATTTCCTGTAAAATTCTTGAACGTGTACGAGTTGAATAGCCCGCTGCCTTCGCCCGGCAACCGGACTCAAGCCAAAGGCTGCGCATGGTTTTCATGTTTTGTTTTCTCGTGGCACCTTTGTGCCGCACCCGACCCGCGTTTTATTTAAAATCAAATGATATGAATGAGTTGTTAGTTGGTGCGCTGGTGTTGAGCTTGTTGCACGCTTTGATTCCCAGCCATTGGCTACCCTTCGTGACCATCGGAAAAGCGGAACAATGGACTGAATCGCGTACGCTGGGCGTCACCGCGCTGGCCGGACTGGCGCACACCGTCAGCACGACCCTGCTGGGTTTGCTGGTCGGGACGGCGGGCTACCAATTATCCGAAAACTACCACGATCTAACCGAGCGGGTTATTCCGGCGGTGTTGCTGATGTTGGGGCTGTGGTACCTGATGCAACACCTGCGCCACGGGCACCACCACACGCACATCGACGCCAGTCAGGTGCGGGGTAAATCCTTCACCACGTTGTTGCTGTCGCTGTGTTTGGGAATGTTTCTGTCGCCTTGCATCGAAGTCGAAACGTATTTTCTGAGCGCCGGGGCAATGGGCTGGCGGGCCTTGGGCATGGTGGCGCTTTTGTACAACGTGATTACCCTGTTGGGAATGTTGGGCATGGTTTGGCTGGGGAGCCGGGGACTAAAACGGCTCAATCCGCATTGGTTCGAGCACAACGAAAACCTGATTACCGGCCTGACCTTGACCGGTTTAGCGATACTTAATTTCTTCGTTGAATTTTAGAATTGAATGGAAAAGAAAGAGATAAAACCACTCGAAACCGACGATTGTTGCGCGCCCGCCGATGCGAAAACGGCGGCTACGCATCCGGGCGGGGACGACCATGAACATAGCCACGACCACGCCCATGGAGTCCAGGAAAGCCTGCTTCAAAGTCGGTGGCCGCTCTGGGTAAGCCTGTTGCTGTTGCTGGGCTATCTCGGCGCAACCTCACCCTACGTATTTAACTTAACGCTGGGCCAACCCGTTGGGTTATCAATTCTGGGAATAGCTTACGTACTGGCGGGTTACAAAACCATCGAACGGGCGTTTCGTTCGGTGCGGCGGGGCGATTTTTTTAATGAATTTACCCTGATGACTTCGGCCACGTTCGGGGCATTTTACATCGGAGAGTACAGCGAGGGCGTCGCCGTGATGCTGTTCTACGAAATCGGCGAATTAATTCAGGATCTGGCCGTGAATCGTTCCAAGCGTTCCATCAAAGCCCTGCTCGACGTGCGCCCTACCGCCGTGACGGTGCTGCGCAATGGACAGCCGCAACGCACCAACCCCGTCGGCGTGACGATTGGGGAAACTATCCAAATTAAACCCGGCGAGCAGGTCGCTCTCGACGGTACCTTGCTGACCGATTCCGCTCCGTTCAACACGGCCGCGCTAACCGGCGAGGCTAAACCCGACACCAAACGCCAGGGGGAATCCGTACTGGCGGGCATGATTGCCCTTGACCGGGCGGCGGAACTGCGGGTGACGGCGGCCTTTCGCGATTCCAAGCTGGCGCGTATTCTGGAACTCACCCAGCAGGCCACGGCCCGAAAGGCGCCTACGCAACTGCTCATCAGTCGGTTAGCCCGAGTGTACACGCCCATCGTATTTGGTCTGGCCCTGAGTATCGCGCTCGTTCCGTATTTTTTGTTTGAAAATTATATCTTCAATGACTGGCTCTACCGGGGGCTGGTTTTTCTCGTCATCGCCTGTCCCTGCGCGCTGACGGTCTCCATTCCGCTGGGGTACTTCGGGGGCATCGGGCTGGCTTCACGCAACGGAATTTTGGTGAAAGGCTCCAATTTTCTGGACGTGCTGACGCAAATCGACACGCTGGTTTCGGACAAAACCGGCACGCTCACCAAAGGCGTTTTCCGGGTTCAACAACTGGAAACCCACTTGGATCAAACCGAATTCAGTCGGCTGGCGGCTTCGCTCGAGAGCCAGTCGACCCACCCCGTCGCCCGGGCCGTCGTCACCCACGCCGGGCCGCTGCCGCTGGTACAGCCAACCGGCGTGCAGGAATTTTCCGGTCAGGGTTTACGCGGGAATGTGGCGGGTAAATCAGTTCTCTGCGGCAACCTCAACCTATTGCGTCGTTTCGGCGTGACGTTCCCGCCCGAATTGGAAAACCGGAGCGAAACCCTGGTCGTGGTGGCCATCGACGAGGCCTACGCGGGGTACTTCGCCATTGCCGACGAAGTTAAAGAAGATGCCGCCCAGGCGGTGGCTGACCTTCGGGCGATGGGCATCGAAACCATCCTGCTATCGGGCGATAAAGTGGCCGTGGTCGAAAGCGTAGCCCGGCAATTGGGCATTACCCAGGCCCACGGCGAATTACTGCCCGAGGATAAAGTTGATAAAGTGCAGGCCTTGAAAAATCAGGGGCGGAAACTGGCCTTCGTCGGGGATGGGATCAACGATGCCCCGGTGATCGCTCTGGCCGACGTGGGCATCGCGATGGGCGGCTTGGGCAGCGATGCCGCCATCGAAACCGCCGACATCGTGATTCAGAATGATCAACCCTCGCGCCTGGTCTCGGCCATCCGCATCGGACGGATGACGCGCGCCGCCGTTTGGCAAAATATCACCCTGGCCATGGGCGTCAAAGTGGCCGTCATGGCGCTTGGAGCGGGTGGAATTGCCACACTTTGGGAGGCCGTTTTCGCCGATGTTGGCGTCGCCCTGCTAGCGATTTTAAACGCGTATCGGATTCAGGGGCGGAAACTTAGGGCATAGGGCATAGTTTGCTGACGCCAGAGTAAATTTATTCTGCCTTAACTATGCCCTATGCCCTCTGCACTATGCCCTAAATTAAAAACTCCACTTCGCCCGGAGCGAAGCGTTTCGGCCCAGATCATTGGCGAAGTAGCGGAACCGGTTGAGGTATTCGCGATACGCCACGTTGAATAAATTACTGACATCCAGGTTTAGATTCAGTGAATGACCGGCAACCGGCAGGATTATTCCGGTGCTGGCGTTCCAAAGCCAGTAAGCGGGTGGGGGCGGAGCAAAATCGCTGCCTGGCTCAACGCGCGTTTGCCGGGCCACCAATAAATGCCCCAGACTCAGGTACGCCCGGTTGGGGAACTCATACCGAAGCGAATTCTCCCAGCGATTGGCGGGGATATTGACCAGAAAACGGTCGTTGCGTACATCGCGCACGCGCAGGAAAGCGTACTTACTCGTCAGAGTCAGGCGGGGCGTGAGCAACACCGAGGCTGACGCATCAAAACCCCGGAAGGTGGCATCGACCTGGGTGTATTTGAAGTACGGAAACGCCCCACGCACCGTCAGGCGCACCGATTCCTGCGGACTTAGGTACATATAATTCTGGATAAAATTACGGTACAGGTTCAGTTCCAAAGCCGTGCGCTTCCCGGCGTAATTCGCGGTTAGGGCCGTATTCCAGGCGGTTTCGGGTTGCAGTTGCGCATCCCCTTCTTCGTAGGTCGCCGAGCCGTGGTGAACACCCTCCGAATACAGTTCGCTCACGTTGGGCGGTCGCCAGGCCGAACCCGCGTGGAAACGGAACGTCAACCCTTCACGTAGGGTGTAAATGGCCCCAACGGTACCCGAAATAGTATGATTAAACCGATTGGTCTCCGTGACTTCGTTGCTGCTGGCGATGGTCAGGGTTTTCTGAAACGTTTGCAGGTGCCGGGTATCGTAACGCAACCCGGCTTCCAATTCCCAACGTCGCGTCACCAGGCGCTCGATGGCGAAAATTCCAGAAGTCCATTGTCGAAAATTTGGAATCAACACGGTGCGATTCAGCGGTAAACTCAGAACTTGCCCCGTCGAAAGATTCGTCTGGAGTAAACCGGTCAGGCCGAGGCTACCCGTCACTTTCTTCCAAACTCGCGAATGCTCCCAGAGGAGTTCGCCCGTGTAGGTCGTCAGCCGGAAGCGTTGTTGAAACGTAGTATTGCGAAGCGAAATATCGTATTCGGCGCGGTAGTTGTACTGCCGGGCGAGCGTCAGCGTCACCGTACCTTGGGTCGCGGGTCGCCAGAAGGCGCGCAATTTCGCCAGATTATGCCGAACATCCTGGTGGGGACGGTCGATGCGGTAGCTGAACTGATCGGGTGTGTATTCAGGGCGCGGACGCGGACTTTGCAACGCCACATTGAGGTCAGTCGTACTGCCGATGTGCGAACCACTAAAAATTCCAAGCAACGTATTAAACTGGCTGAAATATCCATCGACGCCTGCCCGCCGGGTACGGTAGCCCGCCGCCAGCGAAAAGTTGGCCTCCCGAATACCCGTATTGACCAAACGATACGTTGCGGTACTCACCTCGCCGCCCCGCTTGAGTGTACCCTGAGCACGCCAGCCGAAGCCGTTTTGGAATCCACCCTGCACCAACCCCGAAGCGACGCCCTGCCGTCCGTTGGAAAAACCAACCAGATTGACCTCGCCCGCAATACCGCTTGAATCGGGCAGCGGATCCGGTTCGACCAGCACCACACCCCCCAACGCATCGGCCCCGTAGCGGACGCCCGCCGCCCCCTTGAGTACCGTTATTTTTTTGGCGACGAAGGGGTCTACTTCGGGCGCGTGTTCCGCCCCCCACTGCTGCCCCTCCTGCCGGATACCGTTGTTCAGGATAAGAACCCGGTTGGAGTGCAACCCGTGAATGACGGGCTTGGAAATGGTACTGCCCGTTTGCAGGCTGGTCACACCCGTGACGGCTTTCAGCGCCTCGCCCAGGCTCTGACCCCGGGTGCGATCGAGCGCATCGCCACTCAGTTCGGCACGGGCTTGGGCTGTGGTTTGAGTACGCCGGGCCGTTACCACGACATTTTGTAAATGCACGTCGTTCTCGCGTAGCGTCACATTCTGCTCCAGAACGTGTACTAAATCGATGCGTACCTCGACCGGATCAAACCCGATCAACTGGCAAACCAGCCTGTAACGCCCCTGACACAGATTCCCCAGGGTGTAGTTGCCGAGACTATCGCTGAAGGTGTTTGAGTTGCCCCCTCTCACGTAAATAATGGCTCCGGCTACGGGTTGACCCGTGACCCGTTCAACGACCCGACCCCGTACCGTGCAGTCGCAGTCAGGCTGCTGTCCGTGACCCAGCAGACCCGGCAGAAAAAAGCACCAGCCTAAAAAAACACGAAACGCCATGAACTTCGGAAGTAAGGATTGCAAAGATACCTTAGGTGTTGCAATTAGGTTGCAGAAGTGAAAATGAGGCAGGAGTGGGGTTTGCACACCTCAAAGTGCGTTTTGTCTAAATAAAAGGTGTAGAGAATAAACACTGTATGTTTTAATCTGATGGCCGAAATAGTACGCATCGTAGGCCAAACAGCGAAAAAAAGGCTCTGAGAATTACGGAGGCACAGTATTGCTTAAGTTTAACGGGGTGGAGTTAAACAAAAAGGGCGGTCCCTAATAAAAATAGTTTTAAAATTTCTTGATGTTTGTTTAGCTATAAGTTATTTTTGTTCAACAAACTAAAAACCTTACATACATGACAGCGATAGAATTCACCTCCAATATTGGCAAAGTCTCCAAAGCGTTGCGCCCGTTTGCTCTGCGGCTGACGAAGGACATGGAGGATGCCAATGATCTCTTGCAAGACACGCTGATGAAGGCATTTACCAACCGGGATAAGTACGCCGACGGCACCAACCTGAAGGCTTGGCTGTACACGATCATGAAGAATACCTTCATCACCAACTACCAGCGGATGGTGCGGAAGAATACGTTTATCGATACATCCGAGAATTTGCACTACATCAACTCGATGGAGAGCAGTACCGATAACATGGCCTACACCACGTTTGCCCTCGACGACATCAACCGGGCCCTGGAGGGCCTGGAAGACGCGTACCGGACGCCGTTTATGATGCACTTTCGGGGCTTCAAATACCACGAGATCGCTCAGAAATTAGATATTCCGATTGGTACCGTCAAAAACCGAATTCACATTGCCCGTAAAGAATTGAAGGAAAAACTCTATATGTACGCGTACTGGAACTGAGGCAGTGATCAGCTTTTTGCGCCCTCAGCGGGGAAGGGTGATCCTGAAAAAAAGTTTTTTGGTTAACAGAAGAAGGTCGCAAAGGGTTGGGGGATTCCTCCAACTTTTTTGTTTTTCAGGCGAATAAAAAACAAATCGCCGTTACGTTTGCCGGAGCGATTGGAAACGACCAATTTGCAAACCTACCGAATCGATCTTCATGGTTGCAAAACAAATTATTGTCATTGGCGCGGGCTTCGCCGGGCTGGCCGCTGCCACCGCCCTGGCTGATCGGGGCTATCGGGTGACGGTCCTGGAAAAAAATTCGCTGCCCGGCGGTCGGGCGCGGGTGTTTAACGAAAACGGTTTTACCTTCGACATGGGCCCGAGCTGGTACTGGATGCCCGACGTGTTTGAAACGTACTTCGCCCGCTTCGGTAAAAAACCCGCCGACTACTACAACCTGGTCCGGCTCGATCCGTCCTACGCCGTTATTTTCGGCCCCGACGAGGTCGTCAATTTACCGGCGGGTACGGAGCGCATCGCCGATCTTTTTGAGCAGATGGAGCCAGGGAGCCGACCGCACTTTCAGGAATTTCTTCAGCAGGCGGGCTACAAATACGACGTCGGCATCAATAAGTTCGTTTGGAAACCCAGCCGCCGGATCAGTGAGTTTCTGAGCCTGAAACTACTCGCCGACGTGACCCGGCTCGACGTGCTGCAATCCTTTCACACCCACATTCGTAAATTTTTTCGGGACGAGAAAATTCTGAAACTGATGGAATTTCCCATCCTGTTTCTGGGCGCTACGGCCCGGAATACCCCGGCGATGTACAGCCTGATGAACTACGCCGAAATGACGATGGGCACCTGGTACCCGATGGGCGGGATGCACGAAATTGTGAAGGGCATGGTGGCCCTGGCCGAGGAAAAAGGGGTAACATTTCGTTTTAACGAACCCGTGCAACACATCGAGGTGCAAAACGGAGTGGCAAAAACCGTGATTACGGCAACGAATCGTTACGAAACTGACGTGGTGGTGGCCGGGGCCGATTACCACCACGTGGACGACGCGCTGCTCGAACCCGCCTACCGCAACTACTCCGAAACGTACTGGGATACGCGGACGCTGGCACCCTCGTCGCTGTTGTTTTACCTGGGGATCGACCGCCGGGTGGAGAAGTTGCTGCACCATAATTTATTTTTCGACGAAGATTTTGGTCGGCACGCCCACGAGATTTACACCGAACCCGCCTGGCCGGAGCGTCCGCTTTTTTACGTGTCGGCACCTTCCAAAACCGATCCCTCGGTCGCGCCGGACGGGCAGGAAAACCTGTTCATTCTGATTCCGGTTGCGCCCAACCTCGACGAACCGGCGGGCATTCGCGAAAAATATTACAATCTGGTCATGGAGCGACTCGAACGCTACGTGGGGCATGGCATTCGGGAGCACGTCGTGGTGAAGCGTAGCTACGCGCACCAGGAATTCATTGAGGATTATCACGCCTACAAAGGCAACGCTTACGGGTTGGCCAACACTTTGAGGCAGACGGCCTTACTGAAGCCTTCGCTGAAAAACCGACACGTGCGCAACCTCTACTACACGGGCCAACTGACGGTGCCGGGTCCCGGCGTA